>NZ_KQ961781.1:0-155186 GCF_001563605.1 Corynebacterium sp. CMW7794 | reverse complement strand
CAAATGCCTAGGAACAAAACCCGGGGCACTTCACCGTCTGCTTCGAACGACTGCCATTGCCTGATGTCTAGCCCCAAGCGAGTGCATGCTTCCTCAGTGCTGAGACCGCGAAAGGTGCGCGCGGTATCGAGTCGCGTGAAGGAGAGCATGGTTTGGACTTTCTCGTGAAGTGTCAGGCGGCAGGGAAAACGCCAGGTTACATGGCCTGAATGTTGAAGACAATGGAATCATCGTCGTCGGTCGGAATAACCTTCATCGTAACATCGGACGGCTCCAGGTCTGGCAGGAGGATGCGCAATTCCCACGCGGTGACACGGCCTTCTTCCAAGGCAGAGGGGTAGGACAGTTCGTGAGAAACATGGCCATCATGGTGAACGTGGTACAGGTAAAACCACGTCCCGCGGAGCTTACTGATCTCAACCGACTTACTAGGGGTTGGCCGCAGATCAATTTCTGAAAACAGAACTAGTTGATTGGCAGTTGCTTTGGCCGTTTCAGGGCCACGCCGGTGCTTAACGTCAGGTTGGGCATCCTTATTGCCAGTGGCCGCAGTCCCGGCGACACACGTAATTTCCACGCCTCTTTGTGCGTGAGTAACGATAGGCCGGTTCTTGGGTCGCTGTGGAGGGCCCGACCCCTGGAAAGTAGACACCGTGGGGTGAACAAAATGTAGGTTAAGCTTATCAGACCTTAAGCGGCTTGGCCGAACTCATCGGGAGTTTGGTACCCGCACCAAGTGTGCCGTCGGCACGTGTTGTAGCGCACGCATCATCGGAAGACGTCTCTGCGGCAGATCAGTTGATTGGCGAAGGAGGTCTATTTAGGCCCGGCCTTGGATAAAAAGGGCCGACGAAATCGTACTCAGGCATGACTACTTAACTCGTCGAACCGGATAGCGTAGAGGCGTGGAAGTCTTTTCTGATAGGCGAATGATTCGTGACCTTGCGGTGTCGCTTTTGTGCGGAGCGGTGTCTCTCATCGGTAGGGATCTGATGTCCCGGCCGCTCTTTGACTACCTGATTATTGCCTTGGTCGTGCTAGTGCCAATTATTAGCAGGCGGTGGCCGCGTCTGGTGGTCTTCGTTGCATCAGTGGTGCTCTTCGCCAGCCTGTTCCAGGTGGAACTCACCGTGGGCATCATAATCCTTGCGGGGCAGGTCGCCTACATTATTCGCCGCAGGCTGGAAGAGCCGCTACGTCGAATAGTGACTATAGGGATGCTTGCTGCGGACTTTGTCGGCATATTTTGGGTGAGCCAAACGGTACAGGAAGCAACACAGGATATTGCGCGGCGCCTTTTCGTCGTGGGCTGGAGCCTACTGGTCCTTGCGGTATGCATGCTTGTGGGTGAACTGCGTAGGAGAGCAGAGGAAGAACGCACACGGGAGATTTCGCGTGCTTTAGAGAAACAACGCCTGGAATTCGAGAAACGCTCGACGGAACAACGGGCGTTCATCGCACGTGAGATCCATGACGTCGTCACACATTCGTTATCGGTCATAGTTGCTCAGGCCGATGGGGCGCTCTACACCAAAGACACGGAAGCGCAAGAAGAAGCTTTGAAGTCTATTTCCCGCGTGGGAAGGACCTCTTTGAGAGAGATGCGGGGAGTCGTGGGCTTACTGCGCACAGGGGAAAAGCGCGGCACTCAGCCTATGGCGGGATTCGGTGATCTTTCAGAACTCATTAACAGCGTTAGAAGCGCTGGCATTGCTGTGGGATATCGCTGCACAGGAACGCCACCTGAAGAGCTTTCCGCCGCGACGTCACTAAGCCTGTACCGAATTGTCCAAGAGGCTTTGACCAATGCAAACAAACATGGTGGCGGGCAAGCAGACGTACTAGTCGAATGGCTTGAAGGTATCGTCCGCCTTGAGGTGCGCAATGGATATATGGGTGATGTACGAAACGAGGGACATGGCATTGCTGGCATGAAGGAACGAGCGGAATTGGTTGGAGGCACCTTCAACCAGCGCAGTGACGCTGGCACATGGATAGTAGAAGCAAAGTTACCCACCGTAGGAGGAAATGAGCAATGAAAGTCGGATTGGTAGATGACCAGGTTCTCTTCCTGCACGGGATTGCTCAGATCATTAGTTCGCAGCCAGACATGGATGTTATCTGGCAAGCAAACGATGGCGAAGATGCGCTGACCCAATGCGCGGCCACGCCTGCCGATGTGGTGCTCATGGATGTACAGATGCCTGTCCGCGATGGAATTAGCGCCACTGCTGAGATCGCATCCACTCTTCCGGAGACGAAGGTCATCATTCTGACAACCTTCGATGACGAAGACTATGTAGTGTCCGGGCTGCGAGCAGGAGCGAGTGGCTTCGTGCTCAAGGACGCAGAGCCAGAGGAGCTACTAAGAGCGTTGAGCACTGTCTATCGCGGAGACGCGGTAATTTCACCCCGCGCCACTAAGCGCCTTGTCCACAGTATGAGGGATGATTCGACGGACACGCTGAGTATTAGCGGCGCAGACCGTCGGGTACTTGAATCGCTGACTGCCCGTGAACAAGAAATCCTTGAAGCAATCGGGATGGGATGGTCAAACACAGAGATATGTGAGCGGATGTTCATCTCTATGCCGACCGTCAAGACGCATGTTGGACGAGTGCTCGCCAAGACGAGTTCCAGGGACCGTGTACACGCAGCCCTTTTCGCCTATCGCACCGGAGTTGTCTCCCGTGCAGACCTGCTTAGCTCCTAATACCCCGGTATGACTCGCAAAATCGTGCCTCGCGGCGATGTGCGGCGTAGGCGTGCCGGGAAACAATTGAGTTATGAGCACAGAATATGTTGTCGAAACTCAGGGTTTGACCAAGGAATATAAGGGATTCAAGGCCGTCGACGGCCTTGATATGGCAATCGGCCACGGTGTCGTCCACGGATTATTGGGGCCGAATGGTTCGGGCAAGTCCACGACCATGAAAATGCTTTTGGGTCTGGCAAAGCCGACTGAGGGAAGCATCAGTTTGTTCGGCGAGCCTTTCGGGCCTAAGACGCGCAGCCGGGCCTTGGCCCGCACTGGCTCTCTCATCGAGCAGCCGTCGGCCTATTTGCATCTCACCGGGCGAGAGAATCTGCGCATCGCTGCGCGACTTCTACGCGCTGGAGCAGACGACGTGGATCGCGCAGTGCACCTCGTGCGGCTGGAAAAGCAGCTGGACAAGAAAGTTGCGAACTATTCCTTGGGCATGAAGCAGCGCCTCGGCATCGCAATGGCTATGATTCGTAACCCGCAGCTTCTGATCCTTGATGAACCAACGAACGGCCTTGACCCTGCCGGTATCGAAGAGATTCGCAATCTCATCGTCAGCCTCGCTGCCGATGAGGGGCGAACGGTATTGGTTTCGAGCCACCTTCTCTCGGAAATCGAAAAGATGGCTAGTGAGCTGACCATTATCAATCGCGGGCAGTTGCTCTTCCAAGGTACAAAGCAGGAGCTTTTCCATTCCCAGCCGCCTGAAGTCTTTATCGAAACCCCGAACCCCAAGGAAGCGGCGCAAGCACTCGCGGGTATCTCAGTGCGTTTTGTAGAAGGTGGTATTCGGGTCCCGAACTTAAGCGAGCGCGACGTCGCGGGGGCTTGCGCGCAGCTCGTCAACCATGGCGTGCCCATCTACCAGGTGCTAAGAACGCACCGCAGTCTCGAAGAGATCTTCATTTCGATTACGGGACGAGGTGGCTTGCAATGATCCTGCAGACTGAATATGCCAAGATGCGGCATACCCGGATGCTGCCGCTTGCCCTTGCTATCACGCTCGCCATCGTTGCCTTTTCCAGTATGAATCTGATGAGTGAGAACACCGCCGAACAATTTCAGCAAGATCCACATAGTCAATGGGGCGGATATCTCCTTGGCTACATCATGGTGACGGCCTTCCTCACTCCGGTGCAGGTGGCATTGTTAGCCAGTCGCGCAGCCGATGTAGAGCATCTCCACGGCGGCTGGCGGCTTAATTCCATCGCCGGATATCGCCGCGGTGGTCTGCTCCGAGCGAAATTCGCAGCTTTAACCCTTGTTCTAGCCGCAGTAAAGGTAGTTGAATTGCTCGCGGTCTTGACCACTCCCTTCCTCTTCGGTGCTCCGTCGATTGATTCACCCGGCACATGGGTTCTTACAGCAGCTGGTCTATATGGAACCTCGTGCGCACTGATGGCGATTTTCTTGTGGCAGGCAGCACGCGTGGAATCCCAGCTCGTGGTGCTCAGCACTGGGGTAGTAGGCGGCTTCCTTGGTGTGGCAGGAATGCTTTCCCCAACCGCGGTCACGCTCATTAATCCCTTCGGTTACTACGCAGTCTTGGCCCCGTTTACCTTCCGCCCCGAAGGCCTAGTGAGCGTCGAACCACTGTGGATTCCATGGGCACTGTTCATCGCCGTTGTCACCGTCATCTTCACCGTGCTTTGCCGCACGCTTGACTCCCAGGAGGAATAAGTTCATGTTTGTTATCGACCTGCTGAAATTTCGACGCTCCTACGTATGGGCTGTCATCTTCCTCGTGCCGTCTATAGCAGTCGGCATTGGGGCCGCGAATTATCACGCCAACTTGGCGGTGCTTAATGCCGGATGGGCAAGCTATCTTTCCCAAGCAACGCTGTTCTACGGCCTAATCTTTATGACCGTGGGAGTGGCCATCATCGCTGCAGCGGCCTGGCGCCTGGAACACCGCAACCACAATTGGAACACTATTTTGACCTCACCGCGCTCGGCGGGAGAAGTAGTCGCGGCCAAGTTTTTCTCCATCATGGTCCTCATCGCGCTAATGCAGGCGGTGTTCATTGCGCTGGCATTAGGCATTGGACGCGGCTTAGGAATACAGGGAGAGATTTCGCCTCTCAACGTGAGTGCGCTGTTCCTAGCAATCATCCCGGCGTTCGCAGTCGGGGCCTGGCAATCCTTCTTCTCGATGATCATTCGCAGCTTTGCCACGCCCGTGGCGATTTCACTTGTGGGCGCGATTGCCTCAGTCGGAATTCTCTACAGCGGTATTCGGCTCATCCCGATGCTGCTGCCACCGGCTATGGTTACGTCGACGATTTCGCTCGGCAGTACCGCCTTCGGCGCAGATGACACCCCTGATGTGCGCGGTATTGTGTTCCGGATGGCTGCTTCTATCTGCTTCGTCATCGGAGCTTGGATTGCATCTGTTGCCTGGCTGCGAACCCATGACGTTGAGGCTTAGGGCTCATCCTTGGGACTCTTCTTTGTGCCACAGATGCAAAATGCCCTCGCGTCCCTCCGCAATTTAGTGCTAACGGGGGAGGCGAGGGCGGCGTCGGCAAGCATGCGCGTCTTGTCGCTTGCCTCGACTAGCTTGGCCTTTTAGTCGAGGTAGTCGCGTAGGACCTGGGAGCGCGACGGGTGGCGCAGCTTGGACATGGTCTTGGACTCGATCTGGCGGATGCGCTCGCGCGTGACGCCGTAGACCTGGCCGATTTCGTCTAAAGTGCGTGGCATGCCGTCAGTGAGACCGAAGCGCAGGCGCACGACGCCGGCCTCGCGCTCGGACAGGGTGGTGAGCACGTCCTGGAGCTGATCCTGCAGGAGGGTGAAGCTGACGGCGTCGACGGCGACGACGGCCTCGGAGTCCTCGATGAAGTCGCCGAGCTGGCTGTCGCCTTCATCACCAATGTTCTGGTCCAGGGAGATGGGCTCACGAGCGTACTGCTGGATCTCCAGCACCTTTTCCTCGGTGATGTCCATTTCCTTGGCCAGCTCGACCGGGGTGGGTTCGCGGCCCAGATCCTGGAGGAGCTCGCGCTGGATGCGGCCCAGCTTGTTGATGACCTCAACCATGTGGACCGGGATACGAATCGTGCGGGCCTGGTCCGCCATGGCGCGCGTGATGGCCTGGCGGATCCACCACGTGGCGTAGGTGGAGAACTTGTAGCCCTTGGTGTAGTCGAACTTCTCAACCGCGCGGATGAGGCCGAGGTTGCCTTCCTGGATGAGGTCGAGGAAGGCCATGCCGCGGCCCGTGTAGCGTTTCGCAAGCGAAACGACGAGTCGCAGGTTGGCCTCGAGGAGGTGGTTCTTTGCCTTGCGGCCGTCGCGGGCGATGGCGCGCAGATCGCGCTTCTCAGACGGCTTGAGCTGGGCCTCCTTGGGGACATCGGCAGCCGTGGCCTGGTCCAGCTTGTGCTGGGCGTAGAGGCCGGCTTCGATGCGCTCGGCCAGGGAGACCTCCTGCTCGGCGTTCAGCAGGGCGACCTTGCCGATCTGCTTGAGGTAGGCGCGTACGGAGTCCGCCGAGGCGGTGAGTGCGGCGTCCTTGCGGGCCTGACGCAGCTGTGCGGATTCTTCCTCGTCCCAGACGGACGTGGTTTCTTCGTCCTCGTCCTCATCCTCGTCGTCTACGACGTCATCGTCCTCGCCGAGGTCCTCGTCCTCAAGGTCCTCGTGATTCGGGTCGAAGTCGACGTCGTCATCCTCGTCGTCGAGGTGCTCCTGATCCTCGAGCTCCTCCTCGTCGGTTGCCGTGCTGGTTTCCTCCGGGGACGTAGCCTTGGAACGCGTCGACTTCTTGACGGTCTTCTTTGCCGACTTCTTCGCAGTTTTCTTCGCCGTCTTCTTTACTGCCTTCTTAGCGGTCTTTTTAGCCGTCTTCTTCGCAGTCTTTTTGGCGGTTTTCTTGGCCGTCTTTTTAGCAGTCTTCTTGGCGGTCTTCTTCGTCGTCTTCTTGGCCGTGCGCGTGCCGGAAGCGTCGACCTCTGCGTTGTCGCCGAGTGCCTTGTCTGAAGAGTCAGTGGCTGCCACGTAAGCCCTTTCGCCTTGTGCCTTCAATGGACCGGTGGGGCGCCGTGTGGCGCTCCTCAAATAGCCATTGCTATGAACAGCGGCCCAGTATAACGTAAAAGGATCTTTTGCCGCGCAACTGGGCCATTACTATCCGTTGATTTTAGGGCTTCACCCCGCGCTGTGCGGCCAGCGCCGCGCCAACGATTCCCGCGCGATTGCGCAGGTTCGCAGGCATGACGGGGGTCTCGAGCGTGAGGTAGCCGCTCCATTTGTCGAACTTGCGGGAAATGCCGCCGCCGATGAGGAAGACGTCCGGGTTAAAGAGCTTCTCGTACTCTTCGAGCACCGTGTTGACGCGCTTCGCCCAGTCTTTGTAGCTGAGCTCCTTCTTGTCTTTGACCGCGGAGGACGCCTGCTTCTCGGCTTCCTTCTTGCCCACGATCATGTGGCCCAACTCCGTGTTGGGGAACAGCTTTCCTTCCAGTAGGAATGCGCTGCCGATGCCCGTTCCTAGCGTGAGGAAGATAGCCGCACCCTCGCGCGCTTCCGCGGCGCCAAATTCGACCTCGGCCAGGCCCGCGGCGTCTGCGTCATTGAGAACGGTAACCTCGCGGCCGGGCAGATGGCGGCCGAAGAGTTCTTGGGTGTCGGTGCCGATCCACTGCTGGTCGACGTTGGCGGCAGAGCGCGCAACCTGGTGCTTCATGACGGACGGGAGGGTAATGCCCACGGGGCCGTCCCAACGAAAGTGCTCAATGATGGCGGTGATGGTCTCGGCGACGGCCTCCGGGGTGGCTGGCTGCGGGGTAGCGATTTTATGGCGCTCGCCCACGAACTCGCCGGTGTCGAGGTCCACGATGGCTCCCTTGATGCCGGAGCCACCCACGTCGATGCCAAAGCCTGCGTTGGCGGGCAGGGATTTCTCAGTCATAAGTGCCAGCATACGGTGTTGCTGCGCGTGATGTGGGGCGTTTGTGCGCAACCGTGTTGTTAGTTCGAAGTCGTGGGGATGCGGGCGCGTGGTGGGGTGGGCATGATGGAGACCATGACTAGTCCTAAGAATCCAACCGGTCCTGGCTCCTCCTTCGCGGCGCTGGTGGGGTCCTCGTACAACGACCCGGAACTGTGCGGCGAGGTGCCGTCTCTGGAGACGATGTCCGCGGCGGCGCCTGAGGTTCCGGAGGACGTCGACGCCGTCGAGCTGCGCGACCTCGCGGTCCGCGTGGCGGGCCAGGCGGCGGCGCTCATCCGTACGCGCCGCGCGGAGCTGGCCGGACCGCAGGGGGCGGGGCTGCATGCCCATCACACGAAGTCTTCGGCGGTGGATCCGGTGACGGAGGTCGACGAGGCATCGGAAAGCTTTATTACGGGCGAGCTCCTGGCGGCGCGACCCTTTGACGGCCTGCTGGGTGAGGAGGGCGCCGCACGTGAGTCTTCGAGCGGGGTGACGTGGGTGGTCGACCCGATCGATGGCACAGTGAACTTCCTGTATGGCGTGCCGGATTATGCCGTCTCCATCGGCGCGGTCGTCGACGGCGAGCCGGTGGCAGGCTGCGTGGTCAACGTCGCACAGGACGTGACGTACGCGGCGGCGCTGGGGCATGGCGCGACGGTTGTGCGCGGCGGTTCGTCGCCGCAGCCTGTGCATCCGCGTACGGAGACCGACCCGGCCTTAAGCCTGGTGGCGACGGGCTTTGGCTACGAGGCATCGCGGCGACGCGCGCAAGCGGAAGTCCTCGTGCGACTGCTGCCGCAGGTGCGTGATATTCGCCGCATTGGCGCAGCGGCGCTCGATATCTGCCGCGTGGCGGACGGGTCCGTGGACGTCTACTACGAGCACGGCATCAAGGCGTGGGACTGCGCTGCGGGCACGATTATCGCTCGTGAAGCCGGGTGCGCGGTCGTGCATCCGGGCATGGAGGCCGACGGCAAGGATGGTGCCATCTTTTTTGCCGCCCAGCCGAGCGTCGCGCCGGCGGCGTGGGCGACCTTAAGTGAGGCTAAGGGAACCGATAAAATCCCAGCGTAGAGCGGTGGGGGTAAATGGGGATTAACCCCGTGGCAAGCGGAGAATGACAAGCGGCCAATCGTCGTTTAGTATGCACCCCGATAAAGCTAGAAAAAGTCCCCACCTAACCCTGTAAGGATTGACCATCATGGCTACCGATTACGACGCACCGCGCCGCCGCGCGGAGGACGAGGAAGAGACCGACTCCCTGGAGGGTCTCAAGGCCGCTGAGGCCGAAAACAATGGCATGGACGACGACGGCGAGATTGTGGAGCCCTTCGCGCCGCCGATGGATGACCTCACCGGTGAGGAGCTCAACGTCGAGGTCATCCCGCGCCAGGAAAACGAGTTCACGTGTGCCTCGTGCTTCCTCGTGCAGTCCAATAAGCGTCTGTCCCATTACGAAGGCGACGACCCTATCTGCATGGACTGCGCTTAAAGCGTACAACTGCGCAAGCCCGGCCTCCTGCCGCTGCCTTTGGGGCGGCGCGGTGGGAGAGCCGGGCTTTGTGCTGTTGTGATGCGGCGCAGGCGAATACGTTGTTCCTGCCGAGAATTCTGCTGCGATCGTGCACCGGGAGAAGGTCTTCGACAGCAACCCGGTTAGTCCAGCGTGGACGCCGCCTGCTCGGCTTGGGCGGGCACGAAGGCCTCGAGGACCTCACGCGGATGCTTCGTGGCGATGAGCCAATAGGGCGTGTCGTCCTCGGGATCATCGAGGACGAGCATGACGTGCTCCTTCATCCAGCCCTTCGTGACGAGGAAGGCCGCGGGGTCAAGCTGCGGGCCGAGCGCGTTGCGGCGGGCGGTGGAGGGGATGGCGAGAGAGCGCGAGACGACATCGGAAGGCAATTGCGCACCCTTGACGGTGAGCCAGCGCGAGCCGTCTGGGTCCTTCTCAACGCGCAGGACGGTGCCGGACCACGCGATGAGCACCCACACGCCCAGCGCGGTGAGGACGGCGCCAATGATGTAGAGCCACATCGGCGCGCGGTTCAAGCTGAAGGTGGCGGTGGCCACGAAAATGACGATGGCGCCGTATAGCCAGAAGTACCACGGCACCCAGAACCGCTCCTGGTAAAGGACAGTGGGGGCAGGAGTGGGCGAGTTTTGCGAATCAGACACGGAATCAGACACAAGGGACAGTCTACGACAGTCCAACTTAAGTTCCATCTCCCGGTGGGGTCGCGGGGCGCGCGGGGCGGTAGGCTGGGGCCCGTGACTTTTACTACTTCGCAGGAGCCCATCGCCGATATCCGCGTCAAGCGCCTTGACCCCGAGCTGCCGCTGCCGCAGCGCGCGCACCGCGGCGACGCCGGCGCTGACCTTTATGCCGCCGAGACCGTGACGCTCGAGCCGGAGGAGCGCGCCCTTATCGGCACCGGCATTGCCATCGCTCTGCCGCTGGGCACGGTAGGCCTTATCCACCCGCGCTCGGGCCTGGCCGCCAAGCACGGCCTGTCCATCGTCAATACGCCGGGTACAGTGGACGCTGATTACCGCGGCGAGCTCAAGGTCTGCCTCATCAACCACGACCCGCGCGAGGCCTTTACGGTCGAGCGCGGTATGCGCATTGCCCAGCTCGTTGTCCAGCGCGTCGAGTTGCCTGGCTTCGTGGAGGTCGAGGATCTCGATGCAACCGAACGCGGGGCCGGCGGCTACGGCTCCACCGGCGTGAACTAGCCCGACTCTGAGGAGAAAACTATGTGGCCTTTTAGCAAGAAATCCGAGCCTGGCGATGCCCCCTCGGCCGAGACCCCAGACACCTCTGCGACCCTTGCGGCTGCTGGCGCCGAGTCTTCGGCCGCCTCGCAGCCGGGCGTGCAGATTGTCACCATCCCGCACGATCCGGTCAATGGTGCGAATGGTCCCTACGACGGCGACCAGGTCGACATCGAGTCTTTTGACTTCAAGGATTTTTCGGTGGGCATCCTCGACTTGGGCTCCATGCGCATTCCGCTGCCCAAGGATTCGCAGGTGCAGGTGGAGATGGGCCCGGAAGGCCCGAAGATGCTCCATATCGTGACGCGCGTGGGCCGGATTACGCCGGTCGCATTCGCCGCACCGCGCTCGTCGGGCCAGTGGGCCGAGGCCGCGCGGGACTTGCTGCGCGGCATCGAGAAAGATGGGCTCACAACCTCCGTCGAGGAGGGCCCGTGGGGCAGCGAGGTACTGGGCCATAGCGATAGCGGCGTCATTCGCATCGTGGGCATTGAAGGCCCGCGCTGGATGCTGCGTCTTACGCTCGCCGCGCCGGCGGGCATGGAAGATGAGCTCGCCGTGCTCGGCCGCGAGGTCGCCGCGCGCACGTTCGTCTACCGTGGCGACGACCCAGTGCTCGCCGGCAACTCGCTGCCGGTGGTCATGCCGGCCCCGCTCGTCGAGGAGATGCAGAAGGCCATGAAGCAGCGCGAAGAGGCCCAGAAGGCCGAGGCGAATAAGCAGCCCACCGATGCCGAGGCACAGGCGGCCGCACAGCTGCGTGAACTGAAAGAAGACAATTAGTGGCAGATCATTCTACTGAGCGTCCTGTCGACGAGCCCGACGACGCTCCCGAGGGCGAGCCCACGCTGCTCGAGCAGATGGGCGGGCTCACGGGTCTCGTCTCGGCGACGCTGCCCGTCGTCGTGCTGATCCCGGTCAATAATCAGTGGGGCTTGGGCCCGGCGTTGCTCGCCGCGCTCGGCGTGGCGCTCGTCATCACGGTGTGGCGCATCATCCGCAAGGAGACGTTGCAGCCGGCGATCTCGGGCCTGCTGGGCGTGGCGCTGTGCGCGGCCATCGCGTGGTTTACCGGCGACGCGAAGGGCTACTTCCTGTACGGCATCTGGGTCTCGCTCGTGCTCGCGGTGCTGTCCATCGCTTCTATCATCTTCCGCTGGCCCGTCGTGGGTGTGGTGTGGAAGGGCATCAACGGCGAATCCATGGTCTGGCGCCAGGTGCCCAAGGCCATGTGGGCGTACTCCTACGCCACCGCCGGCTGGGCCGCCGTGTTCCTCGCGCGCTTCCTCGTCCAAAACGGCATGTACAACCACGGTGACACCACGACGCTGGGCGTCACCCGCATTCTCATGGGCTGGCCGCTTACCGGCCTGGTCACCCTGCTCACCATCTGGATGGTCCGCCGTGCCAACGCTGCCGTCGAGGCTGCAGGCCTCGTCGAGACTCCAGAACCTGCCGAGAAAGAGGCATAATTCATGGCTTCCGCAGAAACACCCGAGCTCGCCAAAGGCGACACCATTCGGCTCACCGTGGAGCGCATGGCCCACGGCGGCGAGGGTATTGCCCACGCCGCGGACGGGCGCACCATCTTCGTCGCGGGCGCGTACCCGGGCGACACCGTTGACGCCGAGCTCACGCAGCTGAAGAAGCGCTTTGGCCGCGCCCGGCTCGTCGACGTTGTCGAGGCCGGCCCGCTGCGCGTCGAGTCTTCGTGCCCGGCTGCCGCGGCCGGCGCTGGCTGCTGCGACTTCGCAACGCTCGACCCGGAGGCCGAGCTTGGCCTCAAGGCTGACGTCATGCTCGACCAGCTTCGCCGCCTGGGCAAGCTCACGGACCTTCCGGACCCGCAGCTCATCGACGTGCACCCGCGCCGTGGCTGGCGCACCCGCGTCCGCTTGGGCGTGGACGCCCAGGGCCGCGCGGGCCTGCGTAAGCGTGGCAGCCACGACCTCGTCACGGACGTGGCCTGCACGCAGCTGGCCCCGGGCCTCGTTGACGGACTCGTGGGGCCGGGCGCCCAGCGCTTTACGCCGGGCTCCGAGGTCATCGCCGTGCTCGACGCCGATGGCGTGCGCCACGTCGTGGAGACCTCCAAGCCGCCGCGCGGCCAGCGCGTCGAACGCGTGGAGCGCGTCCTCGAGGGCTCCGGCACCGTCCGCGAGACCGCCGATGGCCACGACTTCCGCTTCCCAGCCACCGCCTTCTGGCAGGCGCATACCGCGGCCCCGGATACGTACGCGAAGCTCGTGCGCAACTGGCTGTCTGTCGCGGATGTCGACGGCGCGTATGCGGATCTGCCGTACCCGGATTCCAAGCGCGTGGCGTGGGACCTCTACGGCGGCGTGGGCGTCTTCGTCCCCGCGCTCGCCGAGACCCTAGCCACGACCGCGCCCGGCCTGCCCGCCGGCGCGACCTCCGTGCTCGACGAGGAGTTCGACGCCGATATCGACGCGGACTCGGAAGCCCCCTCGGGCCTCGAGGTCACCGTCGTCTCCGTCGACTACTCGCCGGCTGCGGCGAAGGCACGCCAGGACGCGCTCGCAGACTACGACGTGGAGCTCCACAACGACCTGGTAGAAAAGGCCATCGACCAGCTGCCCAAGCCCGATGCCATCGTGCTTGACCCGCCACGGACGGGCGCGGGTGCCGAGGTTGTGGAAAAGGCAGCATCGGCACGCCCGGGCGCTGTGGTGCACGTGGGCTGCGACCCTGCGACCTTCGCGCGGGACTTGGCGACGTGGCGCGAGCAGGGCTACGCCGTGCGCCGCCTCGCCGTCATCAATGCTTTCCCGGGTACTCACCATATGGAGGCGCTGGCATTCCTGGAACCCGCCGAGTTGTATTAGTCTCCCGCGTGCCTGAACGGGTAACGTGAAGAGAACCCATTGTTTTCCAAGAAGAGGTAGAAAGCACTCCATGGCACTGTTGGATCTGGTGAAATCGCCCCGCGATTTGAAGAACTTCACCCCGCAGCAGCTGGGTCAGCTCGCGGACGAGGTGCGTGCGCTGCTCATTGAGAAGGTCTCCGCCACCGGCGGTCACCTGGGCCCAAATCTGGGCGTCGTGGAGCTCACCATCGCGCTGCACCGCACCTTCGACTCGCCCAATGATGCGATCGTCTTCGACACCTCGCACCAGTCCTACGTGCACAAGATGCTCACGGGTCGCGCAGACCAATTCGATACGCTGCGTCAGAAGGGCGGCCTGTCCGGCTACACCGACCGCGGCGAGTCCGAGCACGACTGGACGGAATCCTCGCACGCCTCGGCGGCGATTTCCATCGTGGACGGCCTGTCTAAGGCATTTGCGCTCAAGGGCGAGGGGCACCGCAACGCCGTGGCCGTGGTCGGCGACGGCGCTTTGACGGGCGGCATGTGCTGGGAGGCGCTCAATAACCTGGCGACGACAAAGTCGCGCAACGCCGTCGTGGTGGTCAACGACAACGGTCGTTCCTACTCGCCGACGATTGGTGGCCTGTCCGAGAACTTGTCCTATATCCGTGCGCAGCACGGCTATGACGAGCTCATGGAGCACGGCAAGAAGCGTCTCAAGCAGCTCGGTTGGGTAGGCGAGCGCGCCTTCGATGCCCTGCATGCGATGAAGGAGGGCATCAAGTCCACCGTCATGCCGGAGGAGATGTTCCCTGAGCTGGGCATGAAGTATATCGGCCCCATCAACGGCCACGATATCGATGCGCTCAACCACGCGTTCTCCTATGCCCGCGATTACGAGGGCCCCATCATCGTCCACTGCGTGACGGAGAAGGGCCACGGTTTCGCGCCGGCCGTCAACGAGCCGAACGACCAAATGCATTCCACGGGTGCCATCGACCCGGTCTCGGGCGTAGCACTCAAGGAATCGCAGCCGGGCTGGACCGCGGCATTCTCGGAGGAGCTTCTCGCCGCCGGTGCGCGCCGCGATGACATCGTGGCGATCACCGCCGCCATGGCTGGGCCCACGGGCCTGCAGCCTTTCGCGGATAAATACCCGGAGCGTTTCTTCGACGTGGGCATCGCGGAACAGCATGCCGTGGCCTCCGCTGCTGGTCTCGCTTTGGCGGGCCTGCACCCGGTCGTGGCGCTCTACTCGACGTTCCTCAACCGTGCCTTCGACCAGCTCGTCATGGACGTGGGTCTTTTGGGCATGCCTGTCACGCTCGTGCTCGACCGCGCGGGTGTGACGGGCTCGGACGGTGCCTCGCACAACGGCGTGTGGGACATGGCTATTTCGTCCATCGTCCCGGGTATTCGCGTGGCGGCCCCGCGCGATGGTTTGCGCCTGCGCGAGCTCTTTCAACAGGCCATCGAGGTCGACGACGGCCCCACGGTCGTGCGTTTCCCTAAGGGCAACCTGCTCGAGGACCAGCAGGCCGTGGACACCTTGGCCGACGGTGTGGACATCCTCCACTACAGCGACAACAAGGACGAGGCGTCGCCCGACGTGCTGATCGTGTCCATCGGCGCGATGTCGCAGCGCTCTCTCGATGCCGCCGCACTCCTCGAAGCCGAGGGCGTCAACGTCACCATCGTCGACCCGCGCTGGGTTGTGCCGGTCCCACAGTCCGTCATCGGGCTCGCCGGCGACCACGACCTCGTGGTGACGATTGAGGACGGAGTGATGCGCGGGGGCATTGGTTCCCTGGTCTCCGAGGCTTTGAGCGCCGCCGAGGTCGACACCCCGCACCGTCGCCTCGCGTTCCCGAATATGTACCCGAAGCACGCTTCGCGCGGCGAGCTCCTCCAAGAGGTTGGCCTCGACCCGGCTGGCATCGCGGAGTCGATTATGGGATGGTGTTCGGATCTGACCGAGGACCCTGACTCCGAGTAGGAATTTTTATCCGACGAAGGCCCCAGATCTGTGGTGTTCTGGGGCCTTCGTCGGCGTAAAAGTCAGCGGCACACGTCGTGGAGCCAGCCATCGAGCTCGCTCAGCGGCGCGTCCGGGGCGATGGGGTCTTCAGCGAATTCCTCGCCGGTGCGGGCGACGTCCTTGGCGACGGTGAGCATGAGCGAGCGGCCGTCGGGGTAGTCGATGACCACGTTCGCTGACGCGTAGCCCGCGGTGGGCTCGCCGAAGGTCTGCACGTTGTCTAGACCGCGGAAGGCCAGCAGCGTTGCCTCGCCTGACGATGCCGTCTCACCATCGGTGAGCACCGCCACTGGCAGGTCCAGCTTGCCACCGGAGGTCGTGGTGGGCGTGCCGCCGCCCGCGACGTAGTTACCATCGACGGTGACGGGAGTCTTCCGCGAGCGGGACTGGAAGTAGAGCGCCGGACCGTCAGGGAGCAGGGGACTGAGTCCTGCGAGCATGGGTCCCATGTCGCCGCCGCCGTTTCCGCGCAGGTCGACAACGGCGGCGCAGGCGGGGGCATCGGAAAGCCCGTGGGCGAGCGTGTCGGCGTAGGCTTGGCCGTCGTCGAAGCGCCCGATGCCGGGCACGGTGGCCCAGACAACGTTGTCGCGCAGTTCCACCTTCGGGTCGGTGCGCGGCATGGATTCCTCTTCTCCGCGGGTGAAGATGGTGGAGTGCTTGCCGCCGGCAGCTGTGATGGCGTCCTCGATTCGGGACGAATCCTCTTTCGCTGCGTCGTAGGCTTGCTTGAACTCGGGCGAGTCGGCGTAGAGACCTTGCATGGCGGCGGCGTCGAGCATTGCCTTGTTGATGCGGGACTCGGAGGCGCCGAAAAGGAAGACGGGCTTGCCTAGGTACGCGGCGCCGACCGACGGGCCGAAGACGTAGACGAGCGCGAGGGCTGCAACGATGAGCACCGCGAGAACGGCACCGGTGATTTTGAGTGCGAGTTTCATTCGTGGCGCCCCCCAGAGGCCAGTACGCGGGAGCGCAGGGGCTCGGCAGCGAGTGCCGCGATGAGGGTGATGCCCCAGCCGGCGCCGAGGAAGCTCAGCGCCATGAGCAGGCGGCCGGCAATGTCGACGTCGCTGCCCATGGAGGAGAACATGACAAACGCGAATGGGGCACCGAGGGCAAAGCCAAGGAGGCTTACGCCTACAGCCGGGCCCGAGATCTCGATGAAGTTCACGGCGGTGTGGAATCGACGCGGCACTCCCATGAGCTGAAGCGAGCGCGAGAGTTGAGCGCCTTCAAAGGCGGCGCTTGCCTGGCCCAGGAATATGGACAACCCGGTGAGGATGAAACCGAATAGCAGCGTGAGCAAGGCACCTGTGGAGACGTCCTTGAAGAGGGTGAGAGTACCGCCCTCCTCGCTCATGGCGAGCGTGAGGTTATCCTGCTTCAGCGGCGAGCAGACGAGGTAGCCCGCGAGGAAGCCGAAGAAGGCGAGAGAGGCCACCCGGCGCCAGGCACGCTTGCCGTTCGTGGCCACGCGCTGCCATGCGACAAAATGCGCGGTGCCCGGAAAGCGGGAAACGATGTGGCCAGCCACCTGCAGCAGGTAGGGGGCCACGAAATTGATGCTCAGCACGACAAGCAAGAGCAAACCGATCATTCCGGCGATGGCTGCGATGGCGGCATCGAAGTCGAAGTTGCGCACGATGACGGCGACGACGGCGACGAGAAGGACGAATGCGATAAGACGCCAGTACTTCAGCGCTGGCGGAGTCGAGCGGCGTGCCACGCCGAGGGGGCTCACGCGGACGCGTTGCATGCCCACGAACGCAGCGCCGAGCGCGAGGAAGAACAGCGTCGCGGCGACTGCGAGGTAGCCCCACCATGGCAAGAGGATTTCGCGGAGCTCGACGGGACGGTCCTGGAACTCAAGGTTGGTGAAGACGGGGGCAAGCAACACGCTACTGGCGAGGCCGAGTGCTATGCCGATGACGGCCTGGATTCCGGTCTCGATGACCGTCATGCGCGTGACGTCGCGGGAGGACAGTCCGAGCAGTCGCAGCGTGGCGAGGCGGCGCTCGCGGCCGGAGGCGCCGAGGACGGCGGCCTGGGCGGTGAGACTAAACAGGGCGGGAACGATAAACGCGCACGCGAACATCGCCAACGTGAACCACAAGTAGAGGAAGCCCGGCTCGTTGCCGTAGGTCGCGCGCATCGATTCAGTGATGAGCTCAGGGTGGTGGGCGCGTACCCAGAACATCCATGTGCCACCCGCGACGAGAAACGCAGCGGTCGAACCCACGGCGATGGACAGGATGGACAGGAGCGATAGCGTGCCCGTGCCCGTGCGGGCATGCAGTGAGGCGCGATGCAGTTGGAAAGTGAGGGTTGCCGTGCTCATCGTGCGCCTCCCTGTGCTGCAGCGGGCGCTCCGATACGCACGCCGCCCACGAGACGGTCGTCGTGGACGAGGCCGTCGCGGATCTCTACGCGGCGTTCCATCCAATCCGCGACCTTGGGGTCGTGCGTAACCATGACGAGGCTCGCGCCCGACTGGCGGACGATGGTGGTGAGCATCTGCATGACCTCATGGCCGGTGGACTGGTCAAGAGCGCCCGTCGGCTCGTCCGCGAAGACGATGGACGGTTCAGCGGCAAGCGCGCGAGCGATGGCGACGCGCTGGGCCTGGCCGCCCGAGACGTCGCCCGGACGGCGCATAGCCAGACCGCCCAGACCCAGCTGATCGAGCAGCGCCTGCGCGCGCTTGCGGGCCGCGCCGCGCGAGGACCCCGTGAGCATGGCCGGCAGCGCCACGTTATCGACGTTGGTGAGCTCCGGAAGGAGCTGGCCGTCCTGGAAGACGAAGCCGAAGTGCTGGAGACGAAGGCGGGAACGGGCGGCATCGGAAAGCTGGGCAATGTTGGTCTCGCCGAAGAAGACGGCGCCGTCCGTGGGCGTGAGCACGCCCGACATGCAATGCAGCAGCGTGGACTTGCCGGAACCCGAGGGGCCCATGACGGCGACGGTTTCGCCGGGCTGGATGTCGAGGGAAATGCCGGAGAGGACTGGGCCTTGGCCGTAGTCCTTCGTGATGTCATGAAGTGAAAGTGAATGTGTCATGGTTCTAATTTCACAGGTTAAGGCGCACAGATTGAATGGTGCCACCGCTAGAGTTCGCGGTAGTGCGAGCTCTACCCCCGCCCGCCACGGCTGGCGCCATGGTTATGATCGGAGGCGATGTTTAAGCGAAAGACCACCAACGAGGAGCGCCAGGCTGCGGAGATTGCCCGGCTCACGGCCTCACGCCGCGCGATTGCGGACGCCTATGAGGTTGAGCGCCAGCGCATCGAGCGCGACCTCCACGACGGGACGCAACAGTACCTTGTGGCGGCGTCCATCAAGCTCGGTGAGGCTTCCTTGGATCTTACTGGGGAAGCCGCCCAGTTGGTCGCGTCGGCGAAGAAAGACCTTGACGCGGGACTTGCGGCTCTGCGGACGACGGTGCACGGCATCCATCCGCAGGTGCTCAAGGACCACGGGCTGGTGGCCGCGCTTTCCGATGTCGCCTCCTCCTACGGTCCGCACGTTTCCGTCTTTGCGCCGCACCCGCTTCCTTCGCTGTCGCCGTCCGTGCTCGCGGCCGGATACTTCTTCGGGACGGAGGCATTGACGAATGCGGCGAAGCACGCGCCGGGCGCGCCCGTGACGGTGCTCGTGACCTCGGATGCGGATCTGCATATCTCAGTCGTGGACGAAGGCCCGGGTGGCGCGGCCGTCGTGCCGGGCCAGGGGCTTGCAGGCATGGCGCAGCGATTGGAGGCCTTCGGCGGCGCGTTGACGTTGTCCTCGCCTCCAGGTGGGCCGACGCGTGTGGCGTGTTCCATTCCGTTGCTGTTGGACCGTGGGGCTTCTGGACTGGGAGGTGTGCGATGAAGATCGTGTTGGCGGATGACTCGGCGCTGTTGCGCGAGGGCGTGGCCGGTCTCTTGGAGCGCCGAGGCCACGAGATCGTGGGCCAAGCCGCGACGGCGCCCTCGCTTATCGAGTTGGTGAAGACGGGCCCGTTGCCGGACATCGTGGTGACGGACGTGCGGATGCCGCCGAATATGGCGGACGATGGCCTGAAAGCGGCGGTGTCTCTGCGACGCGAGTTTCCGTCGCTGGCAGTCATGGTGCTCTCGCAGTACGTGGCGCCGGCCTATGCGGTGGAACTCTTCGACGTGGACACGGCCGGGACGGGCTACCTCCTCAAAGATCGTGTCTCCGAGGTCGCGGACTTTCTGTCGAGCCTTGAGGTCGTGGCGCAGGGCGGCACGGTCATCGACCCGACGGTCGCCAAGGCACTTATGGCCTCGGGGCGCTCGGGGCTGGCGGAGCTCACGCCGCGCGAGCGCGAGGTGCTCGAGCTCATGAGCCAGGGAAAATCGAACAAGGAGATTGCTTCGGCGCTGGTGCTCTCTGCGGCGGCGGTGGCCAAGCACGTGTCCAATATCTTCCTCAAACTTCGGCTCGACCCGAAGGAAGACAACCGGCGCGTGAAAGCGATTCTGGAGTACCTGGCGGCGCGGCCGTAGTTCCTTGCGAAAATTGTGCTCAGAATCGCGATAGCGGATCGATTTTCGGCAGGAACGAGCGAATACGTTTCCTTACTTCGAGTAGTACTCCACGGCCTTCGGCGGCAGGCTCGATCGCGTGGGCTAAGACATTAACTCCATGTGGAGGGAGCGAGTAACTGAGTATGTGTGATGGGAGGTAATCCGTCGTCCAGGCCACGTAGGCGTTCGTAGAGCTTGCGCATCGTGGCTTTGTCCGGAATGTGCGTGGAACCAGCCGCTCGCTCTAAGACAGTCAGGGTGGTGATGAGGTTCAGGTTTCCGAAATTATGCCCTGCAGCACGCAGCCTTTCGAGGCGAGCCTGCTGGAAAGCGAGGAGTTGCTGTCCGGCGCCGTCATCAATGAGAACCGTGACCGATTTTCCTTGTTCGGCGAGCACGACGGCGTGCGCGATGACTATCGTTTCGCCGAGGTCTTTGCTGATTGTGAAACGGTCAGCGAGCGACATATCAGAGATGCGTGAGACAGCAGCAGACAACTCATCCGTAGCCTCATCAGATAGGACTTCCAAGTACTGTGAGGAAGATAGTGTCTTCCATACGCGGTACGAACGCTCAAAACGCGCATCCTGGCGCGCTTTCCGTTGGATTTCCTCACCGACGATGGCCGGCGCCGAGAGCGGGCCTAGTGTAGCAATGAGCAGACGTTCTTTATTGATAGAAAAGAAATTGAGCCCAGGTCCGGCATCTAAAATGGGACGAGAATGTGGGGTCAAGGGGCTATTCCTTATCGTCCTCGAGTTCTGCTGGCCAGTCGGAAAAGTCGACTTCGACATTGTGTATTTCGTTTGCAGAAGTTTCACGGACGAGCGGGGGAGTTGGCACGATGCCAGCGTCTTCCAGTTCTTGACGTGCTGTGTCTGCGTCGATGCCGCGGAGGGTGGCGATTGTCGCGACCGTGACCACGCCTGCTTCGTAGCCGCGGACAGCAGCAGCAAGCAAGCGCTGCGGGACACGTGGACATTGGGACTCGATTTGCAGCGAACGGTAGTGGTCGATCCACCCGAATCGTGTTGCCCAAGCACTGGTAGTAGTCTTCATCCACACCTTTTTGGTTTCTTCGGAGATGAACCCCGCAGAACATAACGCGATGGAGGCTAAAGAAGGCGAAACTCGAAAATCCTGGATGACTTGTGAAAAGTCGATGGGATCCAGGTCACCAGTGGGAGCTCCAAGTAATTCCCGGAGACCGTCGACAGGCAGGAGGAAGTGGCGTGCAAACGCATCTGCTCGAATTTCGCTGGGGCTTCGATTCGAAAGCTGGTCGGCCTCGCGTGTAGACCAGTCGCGAAATAGTGCATGGGCGAGCTCATGGGCAAGTGAGCTGCGCTGGCGCATGAAGTTCGGCGTACATGCCACCGCTATGAAGGTGACGTTGCGCTTTGGGTCCCACATTGTGAGTCCATGTTCGTTAGGGTCATCGACCTTGACGACGGCGACCTGGTGGCCCGTAGTTTGCTCGATGAGCGTCGCTAGATCACCGAGTGGGCCGTTGCCGAGATGATGCTCGGAACGGAAATGAGCAGCTGCTGCTTGCGCTTCTGTTTCGTTTGACACGCCTATTGCTCCGCCTGGAATCCTTGGTCCGTGAGGTAGTCGTTGATTTCAACAAAAGAAATGAGCTTATCGCGGAGCGTAGTCATCGTAGACCCGTTGGTTGAGCGCGCCGCGTACTGAACTCGTGCGGGAGCATCGCTCGTGCCGGTAAGAAGACCCACGGTGGTGCCGGTGGCGGCAGCAATACGGACGAGCTCGGGCATGGTAGCCGTGCGGGTGCCGTTGACAATACGCGATAGCGTGGACTGCGCAAGCCCAGTGCGGTCTGCCAGTGCTCGCTGTGACAGCTGAGCGCTGACGAGGGCCTCATTGATGCGTGCCCCCACGGCGCGGGAGTCCATGGTCATCTCCGTTCTGAATCATGCAAGGTTTCTTTGATTCAGGTTACTGCTAGATCAAGTAAAAGTCCAGTAGAACAGGGAAAAGAAACACGATCCAAGCATTGGTATTAGTGATCCGGCCTTGCCGGAGAGGGTTCCTGCCGAAAATTGTGCTCAGAATCGCGATAGTGGATCGATTTTCGGCACGAACCGGGGGTTAGCGGAAGAGGGCGCGCTCGAGGATGGGCGTGACGAGCTGGATTTGCCAGTCGCGGCAGTCTTCGTCGCGCAGGAGGGACGGGATGTCCTCAGCGCGGCTAAGCGTGCCGGCGAGGTCGCTGGAGAAGCGGGGCTCGCCCAGCGCAGCCCACACGGCGGCGCGGACCGCAGAGGTCTTGATGATGGTCTCGGGCTGCATGACAAGGTCGTCCGCGAGGACGTCGATCTCGGCGCGGATGTCTTGGTAGACCTCCCAGAGTTCGGGGTAGTCGCGTGACCACGTGGACTTGCCGGGCACGGGAGCCAGCGAACGGTCAGGGCGCGGGAATGTCGAGGGGTCGGCGCGCAGGGCGGTGTCGAGGACCGTGAACCAGGCCTGGGAGGCGCCGGCGCGGCGGCGAGGGAATCCACGGGTGCGGCGGAGGGCTTCCTCGGAGCGCGGCAGGGAACGAGCGACTTCGAGAAGCGCCTTGTTCGCGAGAATTTTGCCGGGCGCGATGTCACGCGCGCGGGCTTGGCGGTCACGGTGCGTCCACAGGGCGCGGGCAGCGGCGAGCTGTGTGGGCGTGCGCAGGCTGCCGATGCCCCGTAAGCTCGTCCAGTCTGGCTCCGGCGGCGCGGTGATGGAACGGTGTTCGTCCACGATATGGGCGAATTCGGCGTTAGCCCAGCCGAGCTTGCCTTCCTCGGCGAGGATATCGGCGAGCTTACGGCCGAGTTCGAGGAGAAGCTCGACGTCGAGGGCGGCATAGGCAAGCTGGTGGGCGGGGATGGGGCGTGCGGACCAGTCCGCGTCGCCGTATGCCTTCTCGAGCTCGACGTCGAAGAGCTCCTCGAGCATGGCGCCAAGGTTCGGGTGGTCGAAGCCGGCCATGCGGGCGGCGAGTTCCGTGTCGAAGATGGCGCTGGGGTAGAGACCGAGCCAGGCGAGGCAGGGAAGATCGCTAGGTGCGGCGTGCATGATCCAGCCCTGGTTGTTGAGCACGGGGGCGAGCGCTGTGGTCAGCGCGTCGCGACCGCCTTCGGGATCGAGGAGGACCGTGCCGGAGCCTGCGCGGCGAATCTGCAGCAGGAAGGCGCGGTCGTCATAGCGGAACGCGGAGGCGCGCTCCGTGTCGATGGCAAACGGGCCGGAGCCCGCCGCAAGCCGGTCCGCGGCGCGCTGGAAGGCGGCTGGGGTCGCGGCGACGGGTGGGATGCCGTCCGCGGGCCTATCGAGAAGATGGGACATTAGCCGCGCATAAGGTCGGTGACGCCCTCCGGCGGAAGGCCGGCAACATTGGCGAGGACCTTGGCAAAGGCCTCCACGTGCGAGGAGAGATCGATGCCGTCCGCGGTCCAGGAGGCGCGCATTTCCATCTGGTGGGCGCGCGGCGGGCCGCCGATTTCGCCGAAGCGGACAGACGCCGTGGACGTCACGGTGCCGCCGAGGTTGGTGTACTCGGCGTGGCAGGCAGACAGAGACTCGGTGAGCCATTCCCAGGCGACATCGGGAAGCAGGGGGTCAGAGGCGACCTCGGAGTCCATGTCGGCCTGGATATAGGCGACAAGGCGCATAGAGCCGGTCCACGACTCCTCCGCGGCCGGGTCGTGGAGCAGGATGAGGCGACCAAAGGCATCGCCCTCGGAGTCCTGCGGAACGACGTCGAGGTCCTGATCGCCCACCTCGAGGCCAATCGCGTGGCTAAACGGCGCCAGCTTCTGCGGCGGACGGATGGTGCCCAGCGTGATCTCGGGACGCATGCGCGCGGCGTGCATGGACTCGACGGCCTGCGTGAAGGCGGCGGGGGTGCCGGACTCGCGGGGGGCATCGGCAGGCTCGGTAGGGCGGAGCTCTGTAGGCTGCTGCGAATTAGTTGGGGTCACGGGGGATAAACCTAGCCGGTGGGTGAGGCTGGGGGTGTGAGGCGCGCCGTGTGGGGTGGAAAGGTGCGCACGGGGCGGTATCCAACTTAAGATGGACTGCGTTCAACCTTTTTACTTTCATGGAGGATTCATGGCCAAGCTTGATTTCGAGGAGCTCAACTCCCGTCAGCAGTACTCGCAGCATGCGGTTTTCCGCGTCTACCCGGGCGCGCTGGGCGCCGAACGCGATGAGGCTATCGCACAGGCCCAGGCCTTCTTCGCTGGTTTGGATGAGGCGATCACCGTTCGTGGCATCTACGACCTGTCCGGCATGCGTGCATCTGCCGACTACATGATCTGGTGGCACGCGGAGGAGTTCTCCGATATCCAGAAGGCGTTCGCGGACTTCCGCCGCGAGACGACCCTGGGGCAGGTCTCTGAAGTCACCTGGGTGGGCAATGCGCTCCACCGCCCGGCCGAATTCAACCGCTCGCACCTACCGTCCTTCATCATGGGCGGGGAGCCGGGCGAGTGGATTGCGGTCTACCCGTTCGTGCGTTCCTACGACTGGTACACGATGGACCCGCAGGAGCGCCGCCGCATCCTCGTCGAGCACGGCAAGCAGGCGCGTAACTACCCCGATGTGCGCGCGAACACCGTGCCGGCCTTCGCGCTGGGTGACTACGAGTGGATGCTCGCGTTCGAGGCCCCGACCCTCGACCGCATCGTTGACCTCATGCACCTAATGCGTTACACCGAGGCGCGCCACCACGTGCGTGAGGAGATTCCGTTCCACACCGGCCACCGCGTGGCGGATGTGGCGGATCTGATTAAGATTCTCCCGTAAAACGATGTGAAGGGCCGCACCTCGGTGGTGCGGCCCTTGTTTTATTTTTCTACCGGCTTCTCTTCGAGATTCAGGCAGATGGAATTAATGCAGTAGCGCAGGTCCGTGGGCGTGTCATAGCCTTCGCCCTCAAAGACGTGGCCCAGGTGCGAGTTGCAGTTGGCGCAGCGGACCTCCGTGCGCACCATGCCGTGGGAGGTATCCGTGTGCTCGACGACCTTTTCGCCCGCGAGCGGGGAGAAGAAGGACGGCCAGCCGCAGTGGGACTCGAACTTCTCAGTGGAGCGGAACAGCTCGGCACCGCACGCGCGGCAGGAGTAGACGCCCTCCGTGGTCGTGTTGGTGTATTCGCCGACATGCGGCGGTTCCGTGCCCGCCTGGCGCAGGACGTAGAACTCCTCCGGCGTGAGGCGCTTCTTCCACTCTTCGTCCGCGATCAGCTTGAAATCAGTCATGGCGCGATTCTACGCGCTCATGGGCCCACCATCCCAAGGCTGCGGCGCTTACACCGATGATAACGAAGGCCCATCCCGCGGTGCCCGCGAAGAAATTCATCCACCGTCCCGCGTCTGGCCACTGCACAGAAGTCCACGACATGGGCGCGAGACACAGCACGGCGCCGAGCCACGGCAGCCACGTCTCCAGCGCGTTGCGGCGCGCGAAAATGGTGAATAAAAGGGGCGCGATCCACATGGAGTAGTACTGCTGTCCGAGGCTTGAGAGGAAGAACACGCCCACGAGGACGAGCGGAGCCGTGGTCATAGCCCAGAGCGCGACGTCGGTGTGGCGGCGCCTGAGGAGGGCGATGAGTCCGGCGGCGACTATGAGCGCCATGCCTGTCCAGACTGTGTAGTAGAGTCCGCTGTTTAGCTGGAAGTAGGCGTTGACGCCGGGCCACGAGGAGTTGGCGTAGTCGCGCGTGGTTCCAAGGTAGGGGAGAAGCTTGCCCGTGAAGTCTTCCGTGCCGGGCACGAGCGGCCAGGCAATAACGTTGGTCAGCACCGGCACGCCGATGCCGCCGACGAGGCCCTTCCAGTCCAGTTTGACGATGTGCAAGGCAAGTAGCGGTGCAAACTGCGGCTTGACGAGGATGGCAACGCCAAGGACGAGTCCGGCAAGCCACATCTTTTTTGTCTGGCCTTGTGCGCCCCTGATGAACAGGTAGAGCCAGCCGGTGAGCAAGAGGAGAAGGACGCCGTTGATATTGGAGAAGGTCAGCGTGTTGGTGACAGACTCGGTGGCACATGCGAGAGCGATGGCGATGGGGAGCGTGGCGCCGCTTAAGGGTTTGTTAACGAGTCTGGTGAGGAGTGCTAGTGCGACGATGATGCACGCGGCGTTGGCGAGGATGAACGCCATGCGCGCGGCCGTTGGGTTATCCGCGAGGCCCAGCGGTGTGAGCAGAAGCGTGGCGCCGGGGTTGTAGAGATAGAGCGGATCGACCTGGTCGTAGGCCTGTGCGTAGACGGAGTCGCCAGCCAGCATGCGGCGGACGGCGGAGTAGACCGTCGTGAAGTCGTCCGTAGGGGAGCCGTTGACGGCGCTGATGAGAATCCGGTGTGCGATAAGGACAAGTGCGAGCGGCCACGCGGCGGCGCGGAGGACGCGGTGGCTGATGCTTGGTGCGGCTGTCTCGGGCCCGTCATTCTGTGAGGCCGGGGCGGCCGGCTCGCCGAAGCTGGGGGCTAGGGCGTGCCGGGCGGTAAACAGGCCGTCGATTCTCGCGCGCAGGGATTTATTCACGTGTGTGGATTCTAGGGAATAGGCGCAGGGAACATG
This sequence comes from Corynebacterium sp. CMW7794, assembly GCF_001563605.1. Classification (NCBI taxonomy): domain Bacteria; kingdom Bacillati; phylum Actinomycetota; class Actinomycetes; order Mycobacteriales; family Corynebacteriaceae; genus Corynebacterium; species Corynebacterium sp. CMW7794. The sequence continues at coordinate 128,722 of NZ_KQ961781.1, read as the reverse complement.
GGGTGCCACACGGAGTACGGGCAAGCAAAAACCCCGGTTGCGAGGTGAACTCGCCGCCGGGGCTGATTGTGGTCCTAGTTGGGATTGAACCAACGACCTTTCCGGTGTGAACGGAACGCTCTCCCACTGAGCTATAGGACCTCATTGGGTACAGGAGAAAAATAGCACGCTCCTGTGTGCGGTACCTAATCGGCAGGTCGGGGTGAAATCGTGGCGCGGATCGCTGGGCTGCGTCGTGTTCGAGTGGCCGTGACGGTGTCGTGTTGTGCTGAAATGACAGTGGTGTCATTCGGGTGCGTGTCTCGGGTGCTTGGGGATGAGTGAAACCCGCGTCTGAACGGGCGATTTGGCAAACTGTGGCTCCAAAGGATAATGTTTCTACTCGCACCGCACAGTGTTGTTAATTCTTACATCAAAACATCACATCGCAGTGCATGCGGATGTAGCGCAGTTGGTAGCGCATCACCTTGCCAAGGTGAGGGTCGCGAGTTCGAGTCTCGTCATCCGCTCAGGTTCTTTTATGAACCGAATCCCGCGCGATTAGCTCAGCGGGAGAGCGCTTCCCTGACACGGAAGAGGTCACTGGTTCAATCCCAGTATCGCGCACAGAAACCCCCGGGTTTCGAATGCGGATGTAGCGCAGTTGGTAGCGCATCACCTTGCCAAGGTGAGGGTCGCGAGTTCGAGTCTCGTCATCCGCTCAGGTACTTCTCTTCTTTGAGAGTGTACTGTTGAGGCGGTAAGCCACGGTGGAATGGCCGAGTGGTGAGGCAAAGGTCTGCAAAACCTTGCACACGGGTTCGATTCCCGTTTCCACCTCAAAGTCTTCACGTGAAGATGCCCGCGCGATTAGCTCAGCGGGAGAGCGCTTCCCTGACACGGAAGAGGTCACTGGTTCAATCCCAGTATCGCGCACACGGACTTTTAGTCCCAGAAACCGGGCCTGGTTTCGAATGCGGATGTAGCGCAGTTGGTAGCGCATCACCTTGCCAAGGTGAGGGTCGCGAGTTCGAGTCTCGTCATCCGCTCAGTTTAAAGCGTCGCCCTACGGGGCGACGCTTTTGCGTTGTGGGTCTAGACGCGTAACCGTGCACGGAGACCTGCTCGCATTGAGTCGAGTTTCTTTGGCGATGGTCGATGGACATCGTCATACATTTCTTCTGGCGGGACCCACCACACCGGTCCTTTCCCAGACATCCCGTGTCCACCCATGTCGCCATTGCGGCGTGGGAAAAGGTGCCAGTGAAGGTGGGTATCGCCGTTTCCGAGGAGTTCGTAGTTCATTTTCTCGGCGCCAAAGGCTGTGGTGACGGCTTCCGCGACAACGGACATCTCAAAGAGGAATTGGGAGCGGAAGTCTGGCTCAAGGAGGAACAGCTCCGTGTCGTGGAGCTTGCAGAGAAAGAGCGTGTAGCCGTGGAAATACTGATGATCGCCGAGCACGACATACCCAGTATTGAGTTCTGCAACGAAATAGGGGTTGCGACCTTGTTTGATGTCGTCGATACGTGCGCAGATTAAGCACATTGGATGTCGTCCCTCTCGCTGGGGCCTCTCTGTTCAGAGGCATCTGGATTCTTTGACGTCATAGTACTGACTGAATGTGCGCGGAATGTGAGAATGACGTCCGTTTCCTCTAGCGGTAGTTCGGTGCGGCATGAAGCTGGGGTGTGGAAAATTTTCGCCGAGAAGATGCCCGAAATCGGTGGTGCGGAAGTGCTTTCTCGGCGAAAACTACAGTGGCGGCGCAAAGAGCCCGCGAAAGTGTGACGTTCATCTTTGTTGGGAACCAATGGCAGCGAGGCAACGACTATCTGGGTATCGCGCGCTGGTCCCGAGGCGGAAAGCTGTGGGGGTAGGCGGCGGCGATACGATGTGATAATTGCACGGATACCTTCCGCACTTTGAGACAAGGAGCATCACCTTCATGAGAATTCTTCGTTCGGGCCTTCGTTCGAGTGCAGCAGCGCTCGTCGCGGCAGCGGCACTCGCAACGGCACCGGTTGCTCAGGCCCACGACTCAGTGGTGGGCGGCAACGTGGTAAGCGATGCGCCGCTTGAAGAGTTCCCAAAGGAAATCACGCTGGAGTTCTCCGCGATTCCGCGCGAGGGGTTCAATACCTTCGCGGTGACGGACACGAACTCGGGCGACGTGATCTTCGATGCGGAGCCGACCGTGGACGGCCGCGAGCTCACCGTGGAGACGCCGGAAGGCGTGAACCCGGGACCGGGCCACTACCAGGTGGGATTCCAAATCACGTCCTCGGATGGACATGCAACGCGTGGCTCGGTGCCGTTTGACGTTGCTGGCCAGGCGGCTGGTTCCTCCGAGGAATCCACGACGGGCGATCCGGTCGCGGATGCGGCGCAAAATGCGTCGACGCCGTGGAAGTGGATCATCGCCGTGGGGGCGGTCCTTGCAGTTATCGCAGTACTCATCCTCTTCGCGGCAAAGTCTCGCCGTAATGATTAAGAAAGGCACGTTCATGCTCAATACTCGTACCGTCCTCGTTTCTTCCGTCGTCGCCGCGGCCCTCGCGCTTGCGGCATGCTCGCCGGCGCAGGAGAACGACTCGGCAGAGAAGGTGGACACTGCATCGTCCGCAGCGGCAAAGGCTAGCGCGGACAAGAGCGCTGAAGCAGGTTCTGAAGAGCACGCCATGGGCGACATCCACATGCACGACGGCGTCGTGCGTGAGATGGCCGCGGACTCGGATATGACCGCCATCTTCGGCGAGATCCACAACGGCTCGAATAAGGACATCCACGTCACGGGCTTCACCACGTCCATTGACGCCAAGATGAACCAGATTCACGAGGTCGTCGACGGTGTCATGCAGGAAGACACCGATGGTCTCATGATCCCGGCCGGCGAGTCCGTGACCCTGGCCCCGGGTGGCCAGCACCTCATGCTCATGGGTGTTGCCGAGCCGGTCATGGCTGGCGAGGAAGTCGACGTCACGCTGGAGCTTGAGGACGGCACGACCGTCGACCTGGGCGCGCAGCCGGTGCGTTCCATGAACGCCGGCGAGGAGGGCTACCAGGACATGGAAGGCGGCATGGCCGGAATGTCGGAGATGCCAGGGATGGCGGACATGTCCGAGCACGACCACGCCCACTAAGGACTAGCAATGACACATGCGCAGTTGGGACGCCGCGAGCTCATGGCCGGCGGCGCCGTCGCGGCAAGCGCGCTCGTGGTGGCGAGCTGTGCCCGCGGTAAAGAAGCGGATCCGGTCGGTCAGGCAACGAGTGGGGAGAAAGGGGCATCGGTAAGCGGTGCCCCGCTTGCGGATGCCATTGTGCCTTTTGATGGCGAGCACCAGGCGGGCGTGCAAACGCCCTCGCAGGCGCACGTCAACCTCGTCGGATTTAACCTCAAGGATGGGGCGGGGCAGCGTGGGGCGCGCAACCTGATGCGGCTGTGGACCGAGGACGCGCGGGCGTTGTGCACGGCGGAAACGCCGCGCGGATCGCTCGAGCCGGAGATGACGCAGACCCCCGCGAACCTCACGGTGACGTGCGGCTGGGGCGAGTCTTTCTTCGCAAAGATTGGTGCGCAGAAGCCGGAGTGGCTGGGCGACGTCCGCTCGTATACGAGGGACAAGCTGCGCCCTGAATGGGGCCAGACGGATGTCGTGCTACAGATTTGTTGCGACGATCAGCTCACGGCCTCGCACGTCCTGCGCCATATGGTGCGCTCGGGCGCGTCGTATGCGGACGTGGCGTGGGTGCAGCAGGGCTTCCTCAATGCTAACGGCTCGTTGGAGGACGGGGAGACCCCGCGCAACGTGTTCGGCCAGAAGGACGGGACCGTCAATCCCAAGACGGACGCGGACTTTGGCGAGCAGGTATGGATTGAGGATGGGCCGTTCAAGGGCGGCACGGCGATGGTCGTGCGGCGCATCAATATGAACATGGAGACGTGGGAGGAAGTCGACCGTCATGCGCGGGAGATTTCCATTGGCCGCACGTTGGATAACGGTGCGCCGCTGTCGGGCACGGAAGAAAACGATCCGGTGGACCTCGAGGCGCGCGACAAGTACGGGTTGAAGGCTATTGACCCGACGTCGCACGTGGCGCGTGCCCATCCGCCGGCGGACCATCCGGAGCAGGTCATTTTGCGCAGGCCGTATAACTTTGACCTGGCGCCCTCACCGGAACGGCCGGGGGAATTGTCTAACTCCGGGCAGATCTTTATCTGCTTTCAGAAGAATCCGCGCGAGCAGTTTGAGCCCATTCAAGCGCGCCTGGATGAGCTCGATCAGCTCAATACGTGGATTACGCACGTGGGCTCGGCGATGTACTACGTGGTGCCCGGTACGCAGGGCGGTACTAGTTGGGGAGAAAACCTCTTAAAGGGGTAGACTTATTCGCTGTATCTTGACCTTTAGCGGGGCTGGCCAGGTATGCCCGTCCCGCGTGAGCGCATAAGGAGCGCGACATGGCGGAAATGATCCCTGCTGTACCGGTGAACTACGAGCCCGTGACGGTCCCGGCCGGCACTCCGGTGGGCCAGGCCCTCAAGGACTTGCCGAACAAGGGCCCGGAGGCCGTTGTGGTTGTCCGTGACGAGAGCGGCATGCTCTTCGACCTCTCCCACACCCCGGAGACGGACACCGTGTTCACGCCGGTCGCAGCGAGTGAGGAAGACGGTCGCGCCGTCATCCGCCACTCCACGGGTCACGTCATGGCGCAGGCCGTGCAGGATCTTTTCCCGGGCACGAAGTTGGGCATTGGCCCGGCCATCGAGAACGGCTTCTACTTTGACTTCCAGACGGCCGAGCCGTTTACGCCGGAAGACCTGAAGAACATTGAGAAGCGGATGAAGAAGATCATCAAGTCCGCACAGCGCTTCGAGCGCCACACCTACGCCTCCAACGAGGAAGCGGAGAAGGCGCTGGCCGAGGAGCCGTTCAAGCTCGAGCTCGTGGTCGACAAATCCAACGTCGACCCGGATTCGGACGAGGCCGCCGAGGTGGGCGCGGGCGATCTCACGCACTACGACAACGTCAACCCGCGCACGGGCGAGGTCGAGTGGTTCGACCTGTGCCGTGGGCCGCACGTGCCGACCACGAAGTACATCCCGGCCTTCGCGCTCACCCGTTCTTCTGCCGCCTACTGGCGTGGCGACCAGAACAATGCCGGCCTGCAGCGCATCTACGGCACGGCCTTCGAGTCCAAGGAGCAGCTCGAGGCGTACCAGACCATGCTGGAAGAGGCGGAGAAGCGCGACCACCGCCGCTTGGGCCAAGAGCTGGACCTGTTCAGCTTCCCGGACGAGATTGGCTCTGGCTTCCCGGTGTTCCACCCGAACGGCGGCATCATCCGTCTGGAGATGGAGGAGCACTCCCGTCGCCGCCACATCGCGGCCGGCTACGACTTCGTCAACACTCCGCACATCACGAAGGGCGACCTCTTCGCCAAGTCCGGCCACCTAGACTTCTACAAGGACGGCATGTTCCCGCCCATGCAGCTCGACGGCGAGACGGACGAGGAAGGCAACGTCACCAAGCAGGCGCAGGATTACTACGCCAAGCCGATGAACTGCCCCATGCACAACCTCATCTTCGCGTCGCGTGGTCGCTCCTACCGTGAGCTGCCGCTGCGCCTCTTCGAGTTCGGTACGGTCTACCGCTACGAGAAGTCGGGCGTTATCCATGGCCTCACGCGTGCCCGCGGCTTCACGCAGGACGACTCGCACATCTACTGCACCGAGGATCAGCTCGAGGAAGAGCTCACGAGCGTGCTCGAGTTCATCATCTCGCTGCTCAAGGACTACGGCTTGGACGACTTCTACCTGGAGCTGTCCACCAAGGACCCGAATAAGTTTGTGGGCTCGGACGAGATTTGGGAGCGCTCCACGGAGATCCTGCAGCGCGTCGCGGAGCGTTCGGGCCTCGAGCTCGTGCCGGACCCGGCGGGTGCCGCGTTCTACGGCCCGAAGATTTCGGTCCAGGCGCGTGACGCTATTGGCCGTACGTGGCAGATGTCCACGGTGCAGCTCGACTTCAACCTGCCGGAGCGTTTCGAGCTGGAGTACACCGCGCAGGACGGCACGAAGAAGCGCCCGATCATGATCCACCGCGCGCTCTTCGGCTCCATCGAGCGTTTCTTCGGCGTGCTGCTTGAGCACTACGCCGGCGCCTTCCCGGCCTGGCTGGCGCCGCACCAGGTCATCGGTATTCCGGTCGCGGACGATTTCGCGCCGCACTTGGAGAGGATCATGGAGCAGCTGCGTGCCCGCGGTGTGCGCGCGACTGTCGATACCTCGGACGACCGCATGCAGAAGAAGATCCGCAATCACACCACGGGCAAGGTGCCGTTCATGCTCCTAGCCGGTGCCCGCGATGTCGAGGCCGACGCCGTGTCCTTCCGCTTCCTGGACGGCACGCAGGTCAACGGCGTGCCGGTGGGCCGCGCGGTCGATGTCATCGAGGACTGGATCCGCTCGCGCAACAACGAGCAGCCGTCTGAGGGAAACATCGGTGCCCGCGTTTAAGCCTTCCGATGCCGCCGGTTCGGCCGACGTGCCCGCGGGCGAGCCCGCTCACGCGGGCACGTACGTTGACTCCGGCGTAGGCACGCCCGATCGCTTGGAGCGTCTGTGGGCGCCGTTCCGACAGGCCTACATCACGGACCCGGGACGCACGTCCACGGATCCCTTCGTCGAGGCGCCGAAGAAGTCGGACGAGGACGCGCTCATCATCGCGCGCGGCGAGCACGTCTATGCGTTGCTCAACCTGTTTCCGTATAACGCGGGGCACCTCATGGTCGTGCCGTACCGCAAGGAATCCCAGCTGGAGAACCTGACGGACGCGGAAACGGCTGAGCTTATGGCCTTCGCGAAGAAGGCTGTGCGCACGCTCAAGCGCGTCTCCCGGCCGGAGGCCATCAACGTCGGCTTCAACCTGGGTAAGGCCTCGGGCGGCTCGGTGGGTGACCATCTTCACCTGCACGTCGTGCCGCGCTGGGCGGGCGACAGCAACTTTATGACTATCATCGACGGCACGAAGGTTTTGCCTGCGTTGCTGAGGGATACCCGCGCGGTGCTCGCCGCAGGGTGGCAAGAAATCGAAGAGGAAGACAAGCATGCTTAGTGTGCATGGCCGCAAGCCGGCCGCCGTCGTGGTGGAACCCGTCGCCAAGACATTTCTCAAAATGGGGCTCACGCCCAACGTCGTGACCGTGGTGGGCACGGTGGTCACCATCGCGATCGCCGTGGTCCTCATCCCCACGAACCATCTCTTCGCTGCCGCCATCCTCTCCGGTCTCTTTGCCGCGTTCGACATGCTCGATGGCACGATGGCCCGCATGACCACGGGCGGTTCGCGTTTTGGTGCGACCCTCGATGCGTCGTGCGACCGCATCACGGACGGCGCACTGTTTGCCTCCATCGTCTACTGGTTGGTTTACGTGGACCACGCGAGCTCGTGGACCGTGGTGGCGTGCCTCATCGTTCTCGTGTGCTCGCAGGTCATTTCGTATATCAAGGCGCGCGGAGAGGCGAGCGGTTTCACGATTGTGGGCGGTCTCATCGAGCGCCCCGAGCGCCTCATCATCGGTCTCGTGGGCGTGGGCTTCGAGGGCCTCGGCATCCCGTACTCCATCGAGGTCGCCCTGTGGATCCTCGTGGTCGGTTCCATCTGGACCGTTATTGAGCGCATGCTGCAGGCCCGCCGCCAGGACACGAAGGCACGCTTTAAAGAAGACCTCTAGAAAGGCCGGACACGCATGAGCAAGCCTGCTCTCCTGACCGAACACCTTGCCGCCGCCGGTTACCTCGCCGGCTGGCGGCTTGTCCGCTATTTACCGGACTCCGTGGCCTCGTGGATCTTCGAGCGCGGGGCCGATTATGCCTCGGACAACGGCCGGGGCATGGAGATGCTCCGCCGCAACCTGGCGCGTGTCGTGGGCCCGGAGAACGTCACGCGCGAGCTGGTGCGCGATTCGATGCGCTCCTACATGCGCTACTGGAAAGAGGCGTTCCGCCTGCAGGCTTTGCATGAGGATCCGCATCTTCTAGCGAAGCTGAACGCGGGGTTGCAGGGGTTTGAGCATTTCGCGGCATCGGAAAGCACAGGGCGCGGGGTCATCCTGGCGCTGCCGCACTCGGGCAACTGGGACATGGCTGGCGTGACGCTTATCGGGCGCGGCCGATCGTTTACGACGGTGGCCGAGCGGGTCAAGCCTGAAGTCCTCTTCAACGCCTTCGTGGATTTCCGCGAGTCCCTGGGCTTCGAGGTGTTGCCGCTCACGGGCGGGGAGCACCCCATGGCGCACCTTAAGTCTGTGCTCGAGCAAGGAGGCGTCGTGTGCCTGCTCGCCGAGCGCGACCTCACGCGTACCGGCGTCACCGTGAATTTCTTTGGCGAGGAGGCCAACTTCGCGGCGGGCCCGGCGGTCCTCGCGCGGGAGACGGGCGCGGCACTGCACGTCGTGCACTCCTGGTTCGAGGGCGACGGCTGGGGCCTGAGCGTCTCCGAGCCGGTCGAGGTGACGACGGTGGAGGAGACCACTCAGCGCCTCGCCGATGGCTTTGCGGAGAACATCGAGGCGCACCCGGCGGATTGGCATATGCTGCAGCCGGAGTGGAACGTCGACGTAGAGGCGCGTCGCACGCGCCGCGCGAAAGGACAATGAATGAAAATTGGCTTTGTCTGCCCTTATTCTTTCGATGAGCCCGGCGGCGTGCAGGCGCACATCATTGACTTGGCGACGGTACTCATCGAGCGCGGCCACGAGGTCCAGGTGCTGGGCCCCGCGGCGCCGGAAACCTCGCTGCCGGACTTCGTGGTCAAGGGCGGAGGCTCGATTCCCATCAACTACAACGGCTCCGTGGCGCGATTGTCCATTGGACCGCAGGTTGTGCGGACGACGCGTCGGTTTATCCGCGAGGGCAACTTCGACATCCTCCACATTCACGAACCCAATAGTCCGTCCTTTTCCATGGCGGCGCTGCGGATTGCGCAGGGGCCCATCGTGGCGACGTATCACGCCTCGGCGGCAAGTTCGCGGCTGCTCACCATGGCTAAGCCCTTCCTCATGCCCATGCTGGAAAAGGTCCGCGGCGGGATAGCGGTCTCTGAGATGGCACGGCGCTGGCAGGTGGAACAGCTGGGCGGCGACCCTGTGCTCATTCCGAACGGCGTGGATACCTCCGTCTACGCGGCGGCCGCGCGCGAGCCTTCCACTGAGGGCCCTGTGGAGATTGTCTTCTTGGGCCGCCTCGATGAGCCGCGCAAGGGGCTCGACGTCCTGCTCAAGGCCCTGGAGGTTCTGGAGCGCGACGTCCGCGTGACCGTCATGGGCGGCGGCAGCCCGCGCTCCGTGGAGGGTGTGGACTTCGTGGGCCGAGTGTCGGACGCGGAGAAGGCCGAGATTCTCGGTCGCGCGGATATTTATGTCGCGCCGAACCTGGGCGGGGAGTCCTTCGGCATTGTGCTCGTCGAGGCCATGGCGGCCGGCGCGGCCGTCGTCGCCAGCGACCTTGAAGCTTTCGCGGCCGTGTGTGACGCGGACTCGGAACAGCCCGCGGGCCGACTCTTCCGGACCGGCGACGCCGCGGACCTCGCGCTTGCCCTGCGTGAGCTCACTGACTCGCCAGAACAGCGCGCTCGGCTACGCGACGCCGGATGTGCACGGGCTGCGATATATGACTGGGACAACGTGGCCACGCAGGTGCTGCAGGTCTACGAGACGGTCCAGGACGGATCGAAGGTGAGGGCGTAATGGATTATGTGATCGTTGCCGTCGTCGCGATTATCGTCGCGGTTATCCTTGCCTGGGCGTATTTTACGGCGCAGCGGCTCAATCGCCTGCACATACGTATCGACTCTTCGCTCGCGCAGCTCGAGGCGGCGCTAGACCGCCGGGCTGCGGTGGCGGCGGCTCTCGAACCCTCGCTGCGCGAGGCGGCCCGCGCCGCGGAGTCCGCCACGCTTACGGACGGCGCCTTTGAACAGCGAAGCGTGTGCGAGCGCGAACTCACGGCCGACATTGCGCGTGCGTTCCCGCAACGGCCAGCTGAGCTCGTCGAGGCCGAGACCCGGGTGCAGCTCGCGCACCGTTTTTATAACGAAGCGGTGTCCGATACCCGCGCGTTGCGTCTGCGGCCGCTCGTGCGCGGCCTGCGCCTGGGCGGCACGGCGCGCCTGCCGGAGTTCTTTGAATTCGTCGGCCTGCCGGAGGCGCAGTAGTAAGGCGCGGTGACGTTATAGCTTCGGGGAGGGCGCAGAGTGTGGGTGGCTCTGCGCAGGCTGTTCGCGCTGGGGGTCTGCTTCCGCCGCGGGATTGCTGCTCGGCGCAGCGGCTGTGGACGTGACGCCCGGCGTACCGGCCGCTGGCCCGGCGCTCATCGCGCCGCTGCGCGGATTCCGGCAGGCAAGAACGAACCACACCGCGGCGACTAGTGCCATGAGCACGACGAGGACGTTGCGCAGTGCAAGGGCGGCGATGGGCAGAAACTGCGTGCCATCGGGGGAGTAGATGGCCTCGTAGTTGAACGGGTAGACGAAGGTGCCCAGGCCGGCGCAGACGACGGCGAAGACGGCGAGCGTCCACAGCAGCGTGCGCTGCGCGGTGGGCCAGCCGCCGCGCGCCAAGGCGACCACGAGGAGGGGCCCAAGCCACGTGATGTACTGCGTGGAAAAGACCTTGTTCGTCACGATGAGCAGAAGGACCATGAGGACGAAGAAGGCGAGGGTGCTCTCCGGGGTCCAGCCGCCACGGATAAAACGATAGAGGGCCCAGCCCAAGCCGAAGAGGACGACGGCAGCCATGGCGAACGTGGTGATCTGGGTGGCCGTCTCAACGCCGGGGCCGGTGATTTCGAAGCTCTTGGAGGGGGCATAGGCAAGCTTCCATGTGCCCAGGTCGAAGAAGTTGCGGTAGACGAACGGAGTGGCGGCGACGGACTCGATCTGGAGGCCGCGGACCTCTTGGTAATCAAGCGGCGAAGTGAGCCGGTCCACGCCCGCGAAGGCGATGGTCGCGGCGACGACGGCGGCGCCGGTGCCCACGAAGGCTGCAAGTGCGGACCACGTGCGCCCACGGGTGGCCCGGCCCACGATGCCCGCGGCGAGCACGCCCGGCCACAGCTTCATGGCGGTGGCGATAGCCACCATCGCGCCGGACAGAGCCGGGTGCTTGAAGAGGAAGTATCCCGCGGCCGCGACGACGAGGGCGGGGAAGAGGTCGAGACGCAGCAGGAAGACCTGGCCGGCGGCTGTGCCGAAGAAGACCCAGAGCCACGCGGCATCGATGGCAGCCTTCGTCTCAGGATGGCGACGCAGCACGAGCGCCATAAACGCCGCGTCGAGGACGAGGATCATAATGGGGAAGGCGATCCAATAGACGTGGAAGTCGGGTCCGACGAGGCGGGCAAGCAGTGCCGAAGGCAGCTGTCCGAGCCACGGATATTCCGTCATGGCCGTGGGGTCATCCCCGTAGATGCCAAAGTGGTAGTAGTACACGTCGCCCAGCGGATTGTCTTCGAGCTTGATAAACCAGACGGAGAGCAACCGGGCGACGACCCAGCCGACCCACACGGCGGGGACGGAACGGAGGAGACGAGACAACATGCGGGCAACTTTCACGCGGCGAGGGTAGACGTAACCCCTAGAACAATAGCAAGTGAGATCGGTCCTATACTTGCACCGTTGGCCCGGGGTCGCCCGGGCGCCATGAACGGGCGTTAGCGACGTGCTCTAATGTCAGCGGACCACGGAGGAGATCACCATGCAAAGAATCGCGGATGTGCTCGCCTTGCGCGCGACGGACCCGCTCCACGCGGCGACGCAATTCCTGGGTCCCGCGGTGCCTTCGAACATCACGCGGACGTTTGGCGGTCAGGTCGCCGGGCAGGCCCTGCGCGCGGCGCAACACACCGTAGAGGACAAACTCGTCCACTCGCTGCACTGCTACTTCGTGGCGCCGTCTGACTCCACAAAGCCACTGGAGCTGCGGGTGGAAAAGCTTCGCGACGGCCGCTCGTTTTGTGTGCGTGAGACGCGTGCCTACCAGGACGGCGACCTCAAGAACGTCATGATCGCAAGCTTTCACCGCTCTGGTGACTTGGGCCCCAGCCATGCCGCGCCCATGCCGAGGGTTCCGGACGCGGAGACCCTCGAGCCGGCCCCGGCGCACGCGGCATCGGCACGCGTGGTGCTCGGTGACTGGGCGGAGTGGGACATCCGCGTCGTTCCGGACCGGGACATGGATATTCCGTCGCCCACTGGTCGTGGCTTTGGTGACGCGTGGCTGCGCAACACAGCGGCGGACCTGCCGGACGATGACGCGTTCCACCAGGCGGCGCTGACGTATATGACGGACATGCTGCTTCTGCGCGCGACGCTCATCCCGCACTCCGGCGCGCGCGTGCAGATGGCCAGCCTCGATCACGTGGTGTGGTTCTTCCGTCCGCTGCGCGTGACTGACTGGCTGCTTTACCATTTGGATTCGCCATCGGCGGAAAATGGCACGGGGCTCGCGCGCGGCCTCATTTACAACCACCACGGCGAGCTCGTCGCAGCGACGTCCCAGGAAGGACTCACGCGCGCGACCCCTGAGCAACACTGGGCTTAAACCCTGCACGTTAAGGGAGGGTCTTTAAAAACGGCCCAGGCGTAAATCCGTATAATGGGCAACCGAGAAAAATTCGCCAATCCGAAAGGGGATGGACCATGTCCGGCCACTCCAAATGGGCTACCACGAAGCACAAGAAGGCAGCCAACGACGCCAAGCGCGGCAAGGAATTTGCCAAGCTGATCAAGAACATCGAGGTTGCGGCTCGGACTGGTGGTGGCGATCCGGCGGCGAACCCGACCCTCGACGACATGATCAAGAAGGCCAAGAAGGCCTCCGTCCCGAACGACAATATCGAGCGTGCCCGCAAGCGCGGCTCCGGCGAAGAGGCCGGTGGCGCAGACTGGGAGACCATCATGTACGAGGGCTACGGCCCTAACGGCGTGGCCATGCTCATCGAGTGCCTTACCGATAACCGCAACCGTGCGGCCACGGACGTGCGCACCGCGATGTCCAAGAACGGCGGCAACCTGGGTGAGTCCGGTTCCGTGTCCTACATGTTCTCCCGCACCGGCCTGGTCTTCGTGGCCAAGGGCGAGCTGACCGAGGATGACGTCCTCATGGCCGTGCTCGACGCTGGTGCCGAAGAGGTCAACGACTTGCGCGAGCGCTTTGAGGTTGTCTGCGCCCCGGGCGATATCCCGGCCGTTAAGGACGCGCTCACCGAGGCTGGCATTGAGGTCGACGACACGGATAACGATTTCCGTGCTTCCGTCGACGTGCCGCTGCAGGCCAACGACGCGAAGAAGATCTTCCGCCTCATCGACGCCCTCGAGGAGTCGGATGACGTGCAGAACGTCTACACCAACATGGATCTCTCGGACGAGGTCCTCGCTGAGCTCGAGGCTGAAGACTAAGCTTTCGTAGTGTGTCAAGGGGCGCCCGCGCGGCGCCTCTTTTTTGTGCTAATTTATAGAACGTATGTAGTAAAAGGAGGTGGCGCGTGCGCGTCATGGGCATCGACCCGGGGCTTACCCGGTGTGGCTTGTCCGTGGTCCAAACGGGCCGCGGCCGCCAAGTCTTTCCCGTTGCCGTGGGCGTGGCCCGCACGCCGTCGGGCGCGGAGCTGGGGGAGCGTCTCCTGCGCCTGTCGCAGGCGGTGCGCGAATGGACGGATGACTACACGCCGGACGTCGTCGCCATCGAGCGCGTGTTTGAGCGTGGTGAGGTCTCCACAGTCATGCACACGGCCCACGCCGTGGGTGTGCTCGTCCTCGCCGCGGCGGAGCGCGACATCCCCGTCTACATGTACACTCCGTCCGAGGTCAAGAAGGCTATCTCCGGAAACGGCCGCGCGGACAAGAAGCAGATGACGGCCATGATTACCCGTATCCTCGGCCTGACAGCTCCGCCTAAGCCTGCCGATGCCGCCGATGCCCTCGCGTTGGCCGTCTGCCACGCCTGGCGCGCCCCGTTGCTCGCCCGCCAAGCCCAGGCACTCGGCACAGGCTCCGGCGTCGCGCCTGGCACCACTGGCGGCACGAACGCCTCACGCACCCGTACGTCTCATCTCTAGGAGGATTCCATGATTGCTTCCCTGCACGGCGAGGTCATTGATATCGCACTCGACCACGCCGTCATTGAATGCGCGGGCGTGGGCTACAGCGTGCTCGCCACGCCCACCACGCTGTCCATGCTGCGCCGCGGCGAGGAGACCCGAGTGCTGACTTCGCTGGTGGTCAAGGAAGACTCCATGACCCTCTACGGGTTTAGTGATTTTGCAGACCGTGACATGTTCCACACGCTGCAGACCGTCTCCGGCATGGGCGCCAAGCTCGCCATGGCGGCGCTGTCCGTCATGGGCGCGGGCGACCTCGCCGCAGCAATCTCGGGCGGGGACACCAAGCGCCTCCAGTCCATCCCCGGCGTGGGCAAGCGCATGGCCGAACGCATGGCCCTGGAGCTCAAGGACAAGGTGTCTGCCTTTACTTCTGCCGTACCCGACGCCGGAACCTCGGCGCCCACGGCACCCGCCTCGGCCACCGCCACGGTCGACGAAGTCACCGAGGCCCTCATCGGCCTGGGCTTCACAGACAAGGCGGCGCGCCCTGTTGTCGACGCCGTCGTCGCCGCCGAGCCCACTGCTGCGACCTCCGCTGTCCTGCGCGCCGCTCTCGCGCAGCTGGGCCGCGCCAAGTAACTCGTTAGGATAAAAGACCATGAGCGATGTAGAGCGCACCGAATTCAAGCTTCCGGATGATCTCGCGGCCCAGGCCGCGGCGGCCTCGGCGGCCGGTATTCCCGCGACGAACCGCAACGCGGACGTCGACGCCTTCGAGCAGCCCGGCGAGCACGACATCGAGCGTTCCTTGCGCCCCAAGTCGCTCGACGAGTTTATCGGCCAGCCCAAGGTCCGCGAGCAGCTCGCCCTCGTGCTCACTGGCGCCAAGCAGCGCGGCGTGACCCCGGACCACGTCCTGCTCTCCGGGCCTCCGGGCTTGGGTAAAACGACGATGGCGATGATCATCGCCCAGGAACTCGGGACGTCGCTGCGCATGACCTCGGGCCCGGCCCTCGAACGCGCTGGCGACCTCGCGGCGATGCTCTCCAACTTGATGGAAGGCGACGTCCTCTTCATCGACGAGATCCACCGCATCGCCCGCCCCGCCGAGGAAATGCTCTACATGGCGATGGAAGATTTCCGTATTGACGTCATCGTGGGCAAGGGCCCCGGTGCTACCTCCATCCCGCTCGAGATCCCGCCGTTTACGCTTGTGGGCGCGACCACCCGCGCGGGCATGCTCACCGGCCCTCTGCGCGATCGCTTCGGTTTCACCGCGCAGATGGAGTACTACGACACGGAAGACCTCACGCGTGTCATCACCCGCGCGGCGCACATCCTCGGCGTGAAGATCGACCCTGATGCCGCCGTAGAAATCGGTTCCCGTTCCCGCGGCACACCGCGTATCGCCAACCGCTTGCTTCGTCGTGTCCGGGACTTTGCTGAGGTTAATGGTGACGGCCACATCGATCTCGCCGCGGCCCAAGGCGCGCTCGAGGTATTCGACGTCGACGAGATGGGGCTCGACCGTCTCGACCGCGCCGTTCTTCGCGCGCTCATCGTCGGCCACGGCGGTGGCCCCGTGGGCGTGTCCACCCTCGCCGTCGCGGTGGGCGAGGAGCCCTCCACCGTCGAGGAAGTCTGCGAGCCCTACCTCGTGCGCGCCGGCATGGTCGCCCGCACCGGCCGCGGCCGCGTCGCCACCGCCGCCGCCTGGCAGCACCTCGGCCTCGAGCCGCCCGAGGGCACCATCGGCGCGACGCTCTTCTAGCTTCTTGCTCCGAGAGTGCCAACAATGCGTTCCTTCCGCGCGGAATCTTCACCATTTTTGGCAAGTGCCACGGCGTGGGTGCGTCATCGGTTTTAAGGAACGGCGCGCTCGTCCCCGCACGCTGTGAGCGAACGCCCCGCCAGGCTGCAGACGGGCAGGGAAGTGGCATGGCAGACTGGGTGCCATGGATTTCCTTTTGCTTATCGTCCTTCTGCTTGTCCTCTTCGTTCCCTACATTCTTATGATGCGCAAACAGAGCGCGGCGCGTAAGACGGTCGAGTCCTTCCAGGCCTCTCTCACGCCGGGCGCGCGCGTGGTGACTGCGGGCGGCTTCCACGCGACCGTCGTTGCGGTGCGCGAGACCGAGCTCGACGTGGAGATTGCGCCGGGTGTTACCGCCACGGTGGAACGCACCGCGGTTATCCGTCCGGAGTCTGATGCTGCAGTCAGTACGCCGGCTGCCGATACCACGGCGAGCGAGGACTACCCGCCGCTTAACGAGGACGGCCACGATGCACAGGGTGACGCTCAAGGTGGCGCGCAGCGCTAACCGAAGGCAAGAGAGATGGCGCCGTCCGTGTGGGCGGCGCCTTTCGCGATGTGAGAGAACTCAATCGGGGAGCGTGAACCGACGCGCGTGTGGGACAGGGTTGGACTTGTCACACACGCGCGCGTTTTCTTGGGGCGCGTTAAGGAATTGGAGGTGCAAGGAGGTACGATTGTGGATCGTGTCTGCGGCCTAGGTGTGTCACCTTCGCGCCGCAGTGATTATTTTGACCCTTTTATTTCAACGTCCCCAGAGGAGTACATGCCTTGAGCAGCAAGTCTCGCGTGGGTAGCGGCAGCAGATCATGGCCGAAGAAGGCGCTCGCCCTCTTCGTACTTATCATCGCTGTCGTCTACGCCCTGGTTTTCTTCACCGGCAGCAAGTCGCCGACACCGAAGCTCGGTATCGATCTGCAGGGCGGCACCCGCGTCACCCTCGTGCCCCAGGGCGCGGAGCCGACGTCCGAGCAGCTGGCCCAGGCGCGCACCATTCTGGAGCAGCGTGTAAACGGCCAGGGCGTGTCCGGTGCCGAGGTCGTGACAAACGGCAACACGCTCGTTATTACCGTCCCGGGTGAGGACACGGCGCAGGCGCAGGCCGTGGGCCAAACCTCCAAGCTGCTCTTCCGCCCGGTCATGGCGCAGCCCATGCCGGATACCTCGAAGATCAGCAAGGTCGCTGGCGATATGGCCAACCGCTGGGTGAAGTACGGCGTGCTCACTGCAGACGAGGCCAACGCGCGCCTCACGCAGCTGTCGCAGACGCTTACCCAGGCGGGCGCCCAGGCAGAGGCGGAGAAGGTCACTGAGAAGCCGCTGCCGGAGCCGTCTAACTCGATCGAGGAGGCCAAGCGCCGCGACGAAGTGACCGCGATGCTGCTCAAGGACCGCCAGTCCGAGGACGTCACCACGCTCTCGGCGGCCTCGACGCTGCTGCAGTGCACCCCGGGTGCCATCGACCCGCTGGCCGGTGCGGATGATCCGTCCAAGCCGCTCGCGTCCTGTGACTCGACGACGGGTCAGCCGCTGCTGCTCGAGGAAGCCCCGCTGCTCAACGGCATCTCGGACGAAAACGGCACGCGTCTTACCGGTAACGAGATCGACACCGATAAGCCGATCAACGGCGGCCTTAACCCGCAGACCGGCCAGATGGAAATCTCCTTCGCCTTCAAGACGGGCGACGGCCCGAGCGGTTCCCAGACGTGGGCGGACCTCACGCAGGAACGTCTGCAGCAGCAGATCGCCATCACGCTCGACTCGGCTGTTATCTCTGCCCCGGTCATTCAGGGCCAGACGCCGTACGGCTCTTCGACGTCGATTACCGGTAGTTTCACTCAGGACGAGGCACAGTCGCTGGCTAATAACCTGAAGTACGGTGCGCTGCCGCTGTCCTTCGTCGGTGAGAACGGCGAGCCGGGTGGCACGACCGAAATCGTCCCGCCGTCCCTGGGTAAGGCCGCGCTGGAGGCTGGTCTTATCGCCGGCATCGTGGGTCTTATCCTCATCCTCATCTACTCGGTGTTCTACATGCGTGCGCTGTCGGTCTTCTCGATCCTCACGCTGATCGCCTCGGCCTTCCTTACCTTCGGCACCCTCGTGCTGCTGGGCCGTTGGATTGGCTACTCGCTCGACCTGTCCGGTATCGCTGGTCTTATCATCGGCATCGGCGCGACGGCGGACTCCTTCGTCGTTTACTACGAGCGCATCAAGGATGAGTTGCTCGAAGGCCGCACGTTCCGCTCGGCGGTTCATACGGCATGGGAGCGCTCCCGCGCCACCATCGTGACTGGTAACGCCGTCACCCTCATCGGCGCCGTCGTCGTCTACCTCCTCGCCATCGGCGAGGTCAAGGGCTTCGCGTTCACCATGGGCCTCACCACGGCCTTCGACCTGGTTGTGTCCTTCCTCGTCATGGCGCCGCTCATGCAGCTCATCGCTTCCAAGCCCGCGTGGGCTAAGCCTGCGCTCAACGGCCTGGGCGGCATTTTCAACCTCGTCGAGGAGCGTCGCGAGCAGGGCTTCTACGCCAAGCCGGCCAAGAAGTCCGCCTCGACCGAGACGGCCGTCACCCCCGCCGCGAAGAACCCGGCCACCCCGGACACCGCGGAGAAGGAGAACTAAATCATGGCAAGCAAGAAGATTTCCCGCTTCGACCGCCTCTACACCGAAGGCAGCGGCTTCAACGTCATTGGCCGCTCCAAGCTCTGGTACGGCATCACCGTCGGCCTTGTCATCGTGTCCTTCCTGGCTATGCTGCTGCGCGGCTTCAACCTCTCCATCGACTTCGAGGGCGGCACCACGGTCAACATGCCGGCCGCTGACCTCGTCGCGACGGACGTCGCTGACACCTTCGAGGAAGCCACGGGAGTTACCCCGGAGATTGCTCAGGTCGTTGGCTCCGGCGACTCGGCCACCCTGGAGGTCACCTCCGAGCGCCTGAGCCAGGAACAGACGGACGCGGCTCGCCAGGCCATCTACGACAAGTACCAGCCCGTCGACCAGTCGGGTAAGGCCACCCCGGACGCCATTGGTGTCTCCACCGTGTCCGAGTCGTGGGGTTCCTCCATTACCCAGCGCATGCTGCTCGCCATGATCGTCTTCCTTGCGGTCGCTACGGTCTACGTCGCCGTCCGCCTGCAGCGCTCCATGGCGTTTGCCGCCATCTTCGCGCTCATCGTCGACGCCGTCATCATCGCCGGCATCTACGCGCTCTTTGGCTTCGAGGTCTCGCCGGCCGTCATCATCGGTCTGCTCACCGTCCTCACGTTCTCTCTCTACGACTCCGTCATCGTCTTTGACAAGGTCAACGAGAACACCGAGGGCATCACAGGCCAGCGCAAGCACAACTACGCGGAGCAGGCCAACCTCGCCGTCAACCAGACTCTCATGCGTTCGATTTCGACTTCGGTCATCTCGGCCCTGCCGATCATCGCGTTGCTCGTCGTCGCCGTCTGGCTCCTCGGCATTGGTACGCTCCGCGACCTCGCGCTCATTCAGCTCATCGGCGTCATCGAGGGCATCTTCTCCTCGCTGTTCCTCGCCACCCCGCTGCTCGTGTCCATTGCCAATCGCACCAAGGACATCAAGGCCCACAATGCGGAGGTCGCGGCGTTCCGCGCTCGGCATGGTGAGGACGCAGACCCCGAGCTTGCCGATGCCGCCCCGCGCACCGTCGCTTCGCCCGTTGCCGCCGAGCCGGACGCGTTGCCCGCTCCGGCGTCGGAACGCCACGCTGGCGCCACGTGGCGCCCGGGCCGCTAAGCGTCCCGCGCGCCCGAGTCAGTGCCCGCCTCGTCTTCTTCTAAGGAGCACCCCGTGAAACGCCTTCTGGCAACGTTCGCCGCCCTCGCCACCGCATCGACCCTCGTCGCCTGTGGGGCAGGGGACTCCGAAGACAACGCTGCGCCGTCTGCGCCGGTGAGCACGGACTACTTTGGTTACCAGGTCGCCTCGCGCTTGGTGACCACCAACGCTGCGTCGGCTTTCGGCACGGCGACGAATGCGCAAGTGCTTTCCTCGCGCCTCTATCCGGCGGCCTTCGTGCCTGGGCCCGAAGGGCAGATCATCCCGAACACGGATTTGGTGAAGACGGAAGAGCTTCCGGAGCGAGCCGACGGTCTGCGCCAGATTCGCTACACCATCTCCGAGAAGGCGACCTACTCGGATGACATCCCGGTCTCGTGCGAGGACTTCCTGCTGGCGTATACCGCAGGCTCTATGCCTGGAACGTTCGGCTCCGATTTGCCGGTTATGGCCAGCGACGTGGAGGACCTGCAGTGCGCTGCCGGCGCCAAGGACTTCACGCTCGTGCTCAAGAAGGACAAGGGCGGGCGCTGGCGTCACCTCTTTGGCCCGGGTACGGTGCTGCCGTCTCATGTCATCGCCAAGCAGGTGGGCATGAGTCAGGAAGAACTCGTCACGGCGCTTCAGTCCTGGGATCCCGCCACCGTCGAACCCATCGCGGACGTGTGGCGCTTCGGCTTCATGCTCACCAAATTCGACCCTGCTACGCAGGTGTCTTACGGCCCGTTTGTCATCGATAAGGTGGGCTCCGAGGGCGAGGTCGTCCTCAAGCGCAACGAGAACTACTACGGCGATCCGGCCGCGCTTGACACTCTCGTCATTTGGCCGGCGAACGCGGACTCGCGCACACTCAAGGACACGGGCGCGCTGCGTATCGCGGACTCCCCGTCGGCGAAGCCGGAGTGGCTCGACGTCAGCATGGACGACAACCCCTACGAGGTCGAGTCCCACGTGGGCGCGCTCACGGATACGCTCACGCTGTCCGAGGAGGGTCTCTTCGCTGATAAGTCGATGCGCCAGGCCTTTGCCAAGTGCGTCGATGCTGCGGCCATGGCGAAGGCCAGTTCCCGCGTCTCCGGCGTTGATGTCCCGCCGGTCTACCTGCACACTTTGAGCGCCGGCGACCCAATCGCGGCCCAACTCAAGTCCATTGGCGACGCGCACGCGGCGGTGGATGTACAGGGGGCATCGGCAGCCTCTGGCACGACGGTGCGCGTGGGTTACCAGGGACCGGATGAGCGCCTGGCCGCAATGGTCGCGGCGCTCAAGGACGCCTGCGCCCCGGCCGGCATCACCATTGAGGATTCCTCCTCTGACTTCATGTCTAAGGCCTACCTCGAGCTCGACCCGGATACCGGCGCTCCGACCATCGATGCCTTCCTCGGCGCGGTGGATCCGCTGAGCCAATACAGCTCGGCTGATGCTCGCATCGGGGAGGTCGAGGCGCTCAAGAAGGACGAGCTTGCGCTGTGGGACTCCGTGCCTGCCATTCCGGTGGCCGCGCAGCCGCGCACCTTCGTCGTCGACCAGTCCGTGGAAGGAGTGCTGCCGAATACCGGCGCGTCTGGCATAGGCTGGAACATGGACCGTTGGCGCGTAGGGAACGCCCCTGCGGCGGCTTCGACGACCCGTTAGTTGACTAGTTTCTAGGATATAAAGACGTTATGAGCAAGACTTACGCCAGCGCCGCAGAGGCGCTCCAAGACAAGATTCGCCTTGTGCCTAACTTCCCGGCCGAGGGCGTGCTCTTCGAGGACCTCACGCCGGTGCTCGCGGACGCGGAGGCCTTTAGGACGGTCGTCGACGGTCTCGCGGAGGCCTGCGAGGAGCTCGGCGCCGAGCTTATCGGCGGCCTCGATGCCCGCGGCTTCCTGCTGGGCTCGGCCGTGGCCTACAAAATGGGCCTGGGCATCCTCGCCATTCGTAAGGCCGGCAAGCTTCCGCCGCCGGTCCTGCACCAGGATTACTCGCTCGAGTATGGCCACGCGGCCCTGGAAATCCCCGCCGATAGCTCGGAGCTCAAGGGCAAGAAGATTGCCCTCGTCGACGACGTGCTCGCCACCGGCGGCACGCTCTACGGCGCGAAGCTGCTCCTGGAGAAGGCCGGCGCCGAGGTCGTGGGCAACGTCGTCATCATCGAAGTGAAGGGATTGGGCGGGCGTGAGCGCCTAGCGGGACCCCCGCTCGTTGTGTTGGGGAACACAGACTAGACTGAGAAGTCCTAGCACTGTTCCCCGTGCCGCGGCCTAATTCCCGGCGTGGGGGAGCCTTCGAGCAAGAAAGTGGGCGCGCATATGACTAACGACCGCGGCACCAAACGTTCCTCCGGCTCGGGCATGCGCAGCATGTCGGCCCGCCTGGCGCGGTCGCTCACGGGCGGTGGCCGCGTCAAGGTCAACCCGGTCCTTGACCCCTTGCTGTCCATCCACAAGAAGTTTCACCCCCGCGCCGACGTGGCCCTGCTCAACCGTGCGTACACGACCGCCGAGCGCCTGCACGAGGGCGTGTTCCGCAAGTCGGGCGACCCGTACATCACACACCCGCTCGCCGTGGCGACCATTGCTGCGGAGATCGGCATGGACACCACCACCGTCGTCGCGGCCCTACTCCACGACACGGTGGAAGATACGGATTACTCGCTTGATGACTTAACCCGCGACTTTGGTCCGGAGGTCATGCGCCTGGTCGACGGGGTGACGAAGCTCGACAAGGTGGCCCTCGGCGCGGCGGCGGAGGCCGAGACCATCCGCAAGATGGTCGTCGCCATGGCCACGGACCCGCGCGTCCTCGTCATCAAGGTCTGCGACCGTCTCCACAACATGCGGACGATGCGGTTCCTTCCGCCGGAGAAGCAGGCGAAGAAGGCCCGCCAGACGCTCGACGTCATCGCACCGCTCGCGCACCGCCTGGGCATGGCGAGCGTGAAGTGGGAACTCGAGGACCTCGCCTTCGCGATTTTGTACCCCAAGAAGTACGACGAGATCGTGCGCATGGTCGCTGACCGCGCGCCCTCGCGCGATAAGGCGCTGAAAGAAATCATCGACGAAGTCTCGCGCGCACTACGCGAAAATGGCATCGACGCCGAGGTCATGGGCCGCCCGAAGCACTACTGGTCGATTTACCAAAAGATGATCGTCCGCGGACACGAGTTCGCTGAGATCTTTGACCTCGTGGGCATCCGCATCCTCGTGGACGACGTGAACTCCTGTTACGCGGGTATCGGCGTGGTCCACTCCTTGTACTCGGCGCTGCCGGGCCGCTTCAAAGACTACATCTCCTCGCCGCGCTTTGGCGTCTATCAGTCCCTGCACACCACCGTGATGGCTGCTGGCGGCCAGACCCTCGAGGTTCAGGTCCGCACGCACGAGATGCACTACAACGCGGAGTTCGGCGTAGCGGCGCACTGGCGCTACAAGGAGATGAAAGGCAAGAACGGCCACTCAAACGAGGAAGTCGACCAGATGGCGTGGATGCGCCAGCTTCTCGACTGGCAGAAGGAAGCCGCGGACCCCAACGAGTTCCTTGATTCGCTGCGCTATGACCTCACGAGCCAGCAGATCTTTGCCTTTACGCCCAAGGGTGACGTGGTCAACCTGCCCGCCGGCTCTACGCCCGTGGACTTCGCCTACGCCGTCCACACGGAGGTTGGCCACCGCTGCATCGGCGCGAAGGTCAACGGCAAGCTCGTCGCCCTCGAATCGACCCTGAAATCTGGCGACAAGGTGGAGATCTTCACCTCCAAGGACGAGAACGCCGGCCCGTCCCGCGATTGGCAGGAGTTCCTCGTCTCGCCGCGCGCCAAGGCGAAGGTGCGCCAGTGGTTCGCCAAGGAGCGCCGCGAGGAGCACCTTGAGGCCGGCCGTGACGCGCTCGCCGCCGAGGTCCAGCGCGGCGGTCTGCCCATGCACCGCCTGTTTACCGCGCAGTCCATGAAGCAGGTCGTGCAGCAGTTGCACTTTACCGACGTGGACGCGCTCTACACTGCCATCGGCGCGGGCCACGTCTCCGCGCAGCATGTCGCCAACCAGCTCATGGCGCTCTTTGGCGACCAGGACGACGCTGTCGATGCCCTCGCGTCGCGCACCTCGCTGTCCGAGCTCGAGGCCACCGCCAAGGCACACACCGCGGATTCGCACTCGGCGACGGGCGTCCTCGTGGAGGGCAACCCGGACGTCATGGCGAAGCTCGCGAAGTGCTGCCAGCCGGTGCCCGGTGACGAAATCTTTGGCTTCGTCACCCGCGGCGGTGGCGTGTCCGTCCACCGCGCGGACTGCACGAACGCCGAGAAGCTCCGCTCTGAGCCTGAGCGCATGATGCGCGTGGAGTGGGCGACGAGCACGCCTTCCGATGGCGCCTTTGCCGCCACCGTGCAGCTCGAGGCGCTCGACCGTCAAGGCCTGCTCTTCGAGCTCACCCGGATCTTCAGCGACCAGAAGCTCAACGTGCTCAACATGAGCTCCAACCGCGGCGACGACAACATCGCGACCATCCGCTTTACATTCTCCGTCTCCGACATCAAGCAGCTGGGGCAGCTCATGACCTCGCTGCGCAACACGGAAGGCGTCTTCGACGTCTACCGCGTCACGGCCTAGCCGCGCCGCCCCGCCGCCCTTCGCCCCGCAGATTCTTCTGCGGGGCGTTTCGCATGCCGGTAAAGAAACGCGGCGCGACATCATGGTGAAACCTTGATGAATTTCGCGGGCCAGTCGGGTAAAGCTCCTGTTCATTCGTGGGGATTCGCGCTGCGCGCGGTGGGAATTGGCGTTATAAAGAACGTCGTAGTGATCATCCCTCTTTTCTCTTTTGGAGCTTCCATGACCAACTTCCGTCGCTTTGGCCAGCTGCTCGCGGCCACGACCGTCACCGCTACCGTCCTCACCGGCGCACCCGCCGCCTTCGCCGAGGATTCCGTGACTTTCTCCGTCTCCAACATCACGGACCTGCACGGCCACATCGCCAATGGCCTCAACACCGAAGAAGGCGCACAGGAGGGCGACGAGATGGGCGTCGCTCTGCTGCAGTCGCTCATCAAGAAGGTCAACGAGGGCCAGAACTACGCGCTCACCACCTCCGGTGACAACGTCGGCGGCTCCGCCTACATTTCCGCCATCTCCGGCGATGAGTACACGATGGACGCGCTCAACGCCATGGGCGTGGCGGCATCGGCAGTCGGCAACCACGAGTTCGACAAGGGCACCGAGGACCTCATGGGCCGCATCGACGCGAGCTCGGACTTCCCGATCCTTGGCGCCAACATCACGAAGGACGGCAAGCCGCTTCTCGATGCCTCCGTGGTCAAGGAGATCGACGGCGTCAAGGTCGGCTTCGTCGGCTCCGTCACGAAGAACACCGAGAACAAGGTTGCTCCGTCGCTCATCGAGGGCGTGGAGTTTGGCGACCCGGTCGAGGCCACCAACAAGGAGGCTACCCGCCTCAAGGAGTCCGGCGAGGCTGACGTTGTCATCGCGCTGTTCCACGAGGACGCTCAAGAGTACGCCAAGGGCTTTAACAAGGATGTTGACGTTCTCTTCGGTGGCGACACCCACCTGAAGACCCAAGGCACCGTGGAGCGCGAGGGCGCGCTGCCGCTGCAGTGGGCACAGGGCTGGGAGTATGGCAAGCTGCTCAACGACGTGGACATCACCTTCGACCGCGATGCGGACAAGATCACTGACATCAAGCTCACCCAGTACGATGCCACCGCTGCCGCGGAGCTGACCGAGGACGAGGCCATCGCGCAGATCGTCGCCGAGGCAAAGACCAAGGCCGAGGAGCTGGGCAAGGATGTCGTCGGCACGACCGAGCAGGCCATGTTCCGCGGCTCTGACGAGGGCAAGGGTTCCGGCTCCAACCGCGGCGTCGAGTCCACCCTCAATAACTTCATTGCGCAGGCACAGCGTGACTCCGTGGCCAAGGCCACCGGCAAGACCATCGACTTGGGTGTCATGAACGCCGGCGGCGTGCGCGCAGACCTCGACAAGGGCGAGACCACCTACGAGGAAGTCTTCACCGTCCAGCCCTTCGGCAACTCGGTCGCGTACGGCAAGATTTCGGGCAAGGACCTCATCCAGGCTTTTGAGAACCAGTGGCAGCCGGGCAATTCCCGCCCGCGCCTGTCCCTGGGTGTCTCGGACAACGTCTCGGTTGTCTACGATCAGACGGCGGAGCAAGGCATGCGCGTCCAGTCCGTCACCATCGACGGCAAGCAGGTTGAGGCTGAGAAGGACTACACCATCGCGCTGTCCACGTTCCTCATCGGCGGTGGCGACGGCTTCTTCGCCGAGGGAGCTATCAAGGACGTGACTGACCTGGGCTACATGGATACCCAGGCCATGATCGACTACATCAAGGCGGGCGACGCCAAGGTCCGCGCTGGCCAGTCCGACGTGGGCGTCCACATCGACGGCGAGGTTGTCCCGGGCAAGGAGATCACGGTCAACCTGTCCTCCCTCAACTACTCGACCGAGGGCGAGCCGATGGCGAAGACCGTCACCGTGCAGCTCGGCGACGCAAAGGTTACCGCGGACATCGACAACGCGGCGCTGGAAGGCGACGCCCAGCACGGCGAGCGCGGCCGCGCCTCCGTCAAGCTCACTGTTCCGGAAGGCATCACCGGTGCGCAGGAGCTGAAGATCACCACCGACGCGGGCACCAACGTCGCGCTGCCGTTCGACTTCGGCGGCGACGACAAGGGCGACGGCTCGAGCGACAAGGGTTCGAGCGATAACGGCTCCAGCAACAAGGATTCCAGCGCCGACGGTTCCTCCATCGGCGGCGGCATTGCGGCTCTCGTGGCCGTCATCGCCGCGGTTGCTGGCGCGCTCGCCATGGCGGGCAACGCGCTGCCGGAGCCGGTGCGCTCCATCATCGCGCAGCTGCGCGCTCAGCTGAAGATCTAGCATTGAAGTTCTAGCGCTCCCAACCGCACTCAGCGGGGCGTTCCCACCAGAAACGGCAGGGGCGCCCCGCTTTCGTGTTGCTGCGGATAGTAGGGTCGAAGACGTGAAAGTTCTAGGCAATGAGCTCGTGTACCAACTCGGCATCGAACCCCATCGCATCATCGTCGTTGTTGTCGCGACCGTGGGGATCTATTTGGCCTTTATGATTCTGGTCAAACTCTTCGGTTCGCGAGTGCTCACGTCCATGTCCGCGTCTGATGCCGTCATCATCATTATGTTCGGTGCCGTCTCAGGCCGTGTCATCGTGGGTAATCCACCCACGCTCGCCGCGGGCGTTGTCGGCCTGGCAACCCTTATGGCGCTCGAGGCCGCCTTTGGTACCGTGCGTCGCTACGTGGGCTGGTCGCGTTTCATCGACCGCCGTCCTGTCCTCCTCATGTACAAGGGCCGCAAGCACGTGGAGAACATGCAGTTTGCGCACATCAGTAATTCGGACATCATCTCGGCCATACGCAAGGCCGGCTTGGGACGCTTCCAAGATGTGCAGGCTATGGTTCTTGAGCCTACCGGCCAGATATCCATCGTGAAATCGGGCCAACCGCTCGACAACGCCATTCTCGCCGACGCACGCGGCGCCGTGGAGCTTTGTGAACAGATCGAGGCCGAACAACGCGAAGCAGAAGCTGCCGCAGCTGAAGAATCCAGCGGGGGAGAGACGCGGGTTGAAAGCAGGGGCACGGCTCAGCAACCAGCGAATCCGCCGACGCTCGACCTCAACCCGGCGAATCCCCCTAAGGATTCGAACTAGCGCGGATTCGTCGGAGCACATGAGAAACGCCCCGGCGGTGGACTCCAGAATCTAGGAGTCGCCGCCGGGGCGTTGGTGCGTTCGCAGGTAGAGACTACGCAGCGAAAGACATGGCGCTGTCGAGCGCCTTGATGATGGAGGTGAAGATGGAGATCCAGTCGCGGATCTCGCCCGGGCTCACCTCTTCGTCATCGTCGGAAGAGCCAGCGAAGAAGCTGTCGCTCGAGCCAGACTCGGTAGCGGTGACGTCGTCCTCAGCGGCGGCGAAGCCGGTGCCGGCGAAGGTGAGGGCGATGGCGGTCGCACCAGCAACGAGGGTCTTACGGATGGAGTGCTGCATGGAAGTTCCTTTGATTCAGGGTGATGGGGTGGGGATAAGTAGGCTGGTGAGACGGAACGCTTAGACGAAACCGCCCTCGCAACTAGAAAAGGTGGAGGGCGGCTATCTATTCTTCAGTCAAGAAATGCGCGGTGCGCTCTGACTTCTTCTTAGAACGGAAGGTCGAAGTACTTGCCCAGGAATGCAAGCAGGGTGCCCAGGGCGCCGATGACGGCGGTGAAGACGGCGATCCAGTCGCGGATCTCCTTCGGCTCCATGTCGCTGATGGAGGAACCCTCGTCCTTCTTGTCATTTGCGTCTGTGGTGGTCTTAGGCTTCTTGGAGTCGTCTGCATCCTTGGAGCCATCCTTGGAAGGAGTGGGGGTGGCGGTTGCGGTTGCCGTGGGAGTGGCGGTTGCGCTGGGGGTGTTGTCCTGAGCGGAGGCAACGGAAGCGCCACCGAAAGCAACGGCAACGGCGGTAGCGGAGGCAATGAGCGCCTTGCGGGAGAAGAACTTCATGTTGTGAATCCTTAAAAAGAAGTCGCGGTGTTACAGACGCGTCTGATAGTAACGGTGTCGTTATAGCTTTGCAAGCGCTTTTTGATGATCAACCCCAACCTGTTATTTCCCTGTGAGCTTGAAAGTTGGGTGGAATGTGCCTGTTAGGTCTATGAGCTGGGCACTTACCTGAGAGTTTTAAGTTTTGTCGCCAGAAATTAAATGACGCGGGTGTAATTTTGTGTCGACCGTCACAGCTGGCTTGAGGTGAATATTAAGTGGAGGAGAGGCTTTCAGAACGCCGGCGCGTGCGACGGTGGGTGAAGGGGGCATCGGAAAGCTAGGGAAAACGAAGAAAGCCCGCCCCGGTGAGGGCGGGCTGGGATAGCAGTATTAGGCGACCGAGACGGACTCGATCTTGACTTCCTTGGCGGGGGCGCCATCGGTGGCGCCGTCTTGAATGCCGAGGCGGGCGATCTTGTCCACGGTCTCCATGCCTTTGTCAGTCACGGTGCCGAAGTAGGTGTAGGCCGGAGCCAGCGGGGAATCGGCGTAGTTAATGAAGAACTGCGAGCCGTTGGTGTCCAGACCGCTGTTCGCCATGGCGAGCGAGCCCTTGGGGTAGGTCACTGGGGAGGACTGATCCTCGATCTCATCGGTGGGGTACTCGTTAGCGAACTGGAAGCCTGGGCCGCCGGAGCCGGTGCCGGTGGGGTCGCCACACTGGATGACGAAAATGCCAGACGAGGTCATGCGGTGGCAGACCGAGTCATCGTAGTAGCCCTGCTTGGCCAGGGAGGTAATGGCGTTGACGGTGCACGGTGCGAGCGCGCGATCGAGCTCCATGGGGATATCGCCCTGGTTGGTCTTGAACGTGACCTTGGCGGTGCCCTCGGTGGAGATGTCCTTGCCGTCTGGAACCTTGGCGCCGTTGTTGTCGGAACCCTGGGACTCGTTGTAGGTGCACTCCACGGTCTTTTCCAGCGGCGTGGCGCGCTTTCCGGTAAGGGCGACGGCCTCCGGGGTGGCGGTCGTGGTGGCGGCCTGGGAGGACTCGGCGACCGACGCTGCGTCGTCGTTGCTGCGGGTGGCCATGTACGTAATGCCGCCGCCGATGGCGAGAATCGCGAGGAGGGAGGCGAGCACGACGCCGAGCGGGCGGGCCTTTTCTTTGCGGTCGCGGGACTTGAGCTCGCGCTCAAGCTGGTTGAGCGCCTCTGCGCCGCGCTGGGAGTTATCAGCCACTGGAGTTCTACGCTTTCTGTAGGTAACGGGCACGTTTCGGGGCCTCCGTTCGCGCCGCGTGCGGTGGGGCCCGCGGCGTGAGGAAGCTAGCGCCATTATCTTACGCGACGCGGTGTCCACGGTTTCACACGTGGGCACGCTGATCATCCCTTATCGCTGGATTAACAATTACTGTATTGCCCTTTTGGATTGCCGCAATCACTTTTACGAGAGCTCCGCAGCGCCGAATGGCGAGGTGCCGAAGTCTTCTCCCGTTCGAGCTCGTGGGCGCTCGCTTCAAGCCGATGTAAGGACTCGGGCTTCGCTGGCAAGCGCCTGGTGCTGTCCATCTTCCCGTTGATTGATACGGAAGCGTGCAGTTCCTCTGTACGCGAGTTGAATGAGCGCGCGGCCTGCATGGAGGTGTATATCGAATCACCTGCCGTTCGCGCTGGCGCGTTTCTGCTCGGCGGAGAATATTGAAAACGTTGTGACGGACTTCCGCTTCACGTGTGGTGATGATTGCGGCAAGACCATCCCTACTTCGCCGGCGAACGGCCTGCGTGCGAGCGGCGTTGTGGTCATAGACCCCTATTCGGAGCTCAGTCTCTGAGTTTGAGCGCCAGTCCGATGACGACGCAGCCATCGACGCGCTCTATTCACCGCGCGGTAGGCTCGCCTCCATGGATATTTATGGATTCGGAGCCGGCCCCTACAAAGCGAATACCTATCTTGTCGCCAACGGTGCGCGCGCCTTTGTTGTCGATCCTGGCCTCCATGCGCGCCAGCGTGTGCTCGATCTCGTGGCGGAGCACTCGTTGACGCTTGAGGCTATTGTGCTCACGCACGGCCACGTGGACCACTCGCGCGAGGCGGGGGACCTCGCGGCGGAGCTCGATATTCCGGTCTATATTCACCCGGACGATGAATTCTTCCTCGACAAGGCCAAGGGCATGTCCGAGCAGTCCCGTCAGCTCTTCGATGCGGAGAATATGCTCCCCATCAAGGACCTGCGCTATCTTTCCGGCTCCACCCTGGAGCTTGCCGATGCCCCCTTTACCCTCCGCCATGCCCCCGGTCACTCGCCCGGGTGCGTGCTCATTATCGGCGAGGATTTTGCGCTCACGGGCGACGTGCTCTTCCGCGGCTCCATCGGCCGCACGGATCTTTTTGGTTCGGATCCGGAGGCTATGCAGGCCTCGCTGCGCGGACCTGTGTGGGAGCTTGACGATAAGCTTGCTATTCTG
The DNA here is from genome assembly GCF_001563605.1 of Corynebacterium sp. CMW7794. NCBI lineage: Bacteria > Bacillati > Actinomycetota > Actinomycetes > Mycobacteriales > Corynebacteriaceae > Corynebacterium > Corynebacterium sp. CMW7794. The sequence goes on along the minus strand of NZ_KQ961781.1, from coordinate 98,019 downwards.
CCTGGCCACGGGCCCACGTCCACCATGCGCGCGGAGAGGGCGACCAATCCGTTCCTCATCCAGATTGGGGAGGTAATGTAAGTGGCCGTGAGTGATAAGAAGCAGTTTAAGGCCCTGTCCGCGCCGAAGGGTGTGCCGGATTATGTTCCGCCGCAGTCGGCTACTTTCTACAAGGTCCGCGAGACCATGGTGCGCGAGGCGCATCTGTCTGGCTTCCAGCACATCGAGCTGCCCATCTTCGAAGACACCGCGCTCTTTGCCCGCGGCGTGGGCGAGTCCACGGACGTCGTGACGAAGGAGATGTACACCTTCGCCGACCGTGGCGACCGATCCGTGACGCTGCGCCCAGAGGGCACCGCCGGTGTCATGCGCGCCGTCATCGAGCACAACCTGGACCGCGGCCAGCTTCCGGTCAAGCTCAACTACTTTGGCCCGTTTTTCCGCTACGAGCGCCCGCAGGCCGGCCGTTACCGTCAGCTCCAGCAGGTGGGCGTCGAGGCCATCGGCGTCGACGATCCGGCGCTCGACGCTGAGGTCGTAGCCCTGGCCGACCGCTCTTTCCGCGCCCTCGGTCTCTCTCAGTTCCGCCTCGAGCTCATGAGCCTGGGTGATAACACGTGCCGTCCGGCCTACCGGGAGAAGCTGCAGGCGTTCCTCTTCAAGCTGCCGCTCGATGAGGAGACCCGCCACCGCGCGGAGATCAACCCGCTGCGCGTGCTCGACGATAAGCGTGCCGAGGTGCAGGAGATGACCGCGGATGCGCCGCTCATGCTTGACTACCTGTCGCCGGAGTGCCAGGAGCACTTCGAGACCGTCACGGGTCTCCTCGACGACATGGGCGTGGAGTACACCATCAATCCGCGCATGGTTCGCGGCCTCGACTACTACACGAAGACGTGCTTCGAGTTCGTCCACCCGCTCCTTGGCGCGCAGTCGGGCATCGGCGGCGGCGGCCGCTACGACGGACTCATGTCGCAACTGGGCGGCCAGGAGCTTTCCGGCATCGGCTACGGCCTGGGCGTCGACCGCGCGCTGCTCGCGCTCGAGGCCGAGGGCATTGAGCTCGAGGGCACTTCCTCCCGCGTCGACGTCTTCGGCGTGGCGCTGGGTGCCGAGGCGAAGAAGAAGATGGCGCTCATCGTCAACGACCTGCGCAAGGCTGGCATTTCCGCCGATATGTCCTTCGGCGACCGCGGCCTCAAGGGCGCGATGAAGGGCGCGGACCGCGCCGGTGCCCGCTTCGCCCTCGTTCTCGGCGACCAGGAGCTTGCCAACGGCACGGTGGCGCTCAAGGACCTCGCGGCCCACGAGCAGCACGACGTGCAGCTCGCGGACGTTGCCTCCGAGATTTCTTCGCGTCTGGCCTAGCAACTCGTCCTCCCCGCGCCCGCGTGGCGCGGGGATTTTCCTATTCTTGGTGTCCTGCGCGCACGCCGGCGAGGTAGAGGTCAACCATCTGCGCCTCGATGTCGGGCTGATACTCGGCGAGATCCACCGTGCGGGGGCGGGTGAGCGCAAGCAGTCCCGTCACGAATTCGAGGTGGGTCACGCCCGGACCGATGGCGCCGGCCGCCTGACCGCGTGCGATAAAACGGTCGCCGCCGGCGATGAGCTTCTCCAGCTCGGGCAGCAGCGTCGGGTCAAGCGCAGAGAGTTGCTCGGGGACGAATACCGGGACGAGTGTGGCCGCGCCGATATCGAGCAAGGCCTGGGCGTAGTCATGCACGAGTGCCTGTGCTGCCGCGGCGTCCGCGTCCTCGAGCTGGTGGTTGATGTCTTGCTGACGCTCGAGAAACGCGAGGCCCATGCGCTCGGTACACGCGATGGCGAGGGCGTCCTTGTCGGCGAAGTTGCGGTAGAGCGTGGCAATGCCCACGCCGGCACGCTCGGCGACGCGGTCAAGGGTGACCTCTGGACCCTGGGTGCGGAAGAGCTCGATGGCGGCGTCGATGAGGGCATCGCGGCGGCGGAGGGCATCGGCACGCATGTGGAGACACTACTTTCTAGATATAGACGAGACGGGTTTCGTGTACGACGCGGCGCGGTCCAGGGGCGCTACCGGTTGGTCACTGCGTTGGCGGGCGGGAGGCGGCATCGGGCAGCAGGCCGAGCAGAAGGTCAACGAGGTTGCGGTGCTCAGTGCCGTCGAGGCCCAGATCCGTCTTGGGGATGTTATCGGGGACCGCACGCAGCGCGCCGAACTCGCGCTCGCGTGTGCTCTCCGCGGCAAGAAGGTCCGTGACCTGGTAGTAATGACGTTGCCCATCGCGTTCGGCGACGACGTTGATTTCTTGGGCTGGTGGCCACCGTATGCCGGGCTCTGGCCAACGGTGACGGACAATCCGCGTCAGCGCAGCTCTTGAAAGACGATGTTTTCTAAGACCAGCTCGATGTCTGCCGCTTTGAGCTGGGGTGTCGTTTATAATCGACAGCCCAGCTCCGGGGTGTGCGCGAAGAGAAACTGGTGAGAACGGGACTGCTTAGCACTCGACCTGAGAGACGGCGAAGCCGAGCGTTTTCGCCAGGCCGCCGATGGAGGTCTCCTTGTACTTGTCCATCATGTCGCGGCCCGTCTCCGCCATCGTCTCCACGACGTCATCGAGGGAGACGCGGTGTTCGCCGTCGCTCATCTTCGCCAGGCGCGCGGCATTGATGGCCTTGACAGCACCGATGGCGTTACGCTCGATGCACGGAATCTGCACGAGGCCGCCCACCGGGTCGCACGTGAGCCCCAGGTTATGCTCGAGGGCGATCTCGGCGGCGTTTTCGACCTGGCGCGGCGTGCAGCCGAGGAGCTCGGCCATGCCGGCTGCGGCCATCGAGGAGGCCGAGCCGACCTCGCCCTGACAGCCGACCTCAGCGCCGGAAATCGACGCGTTCTGCTTGATGATCATGCCCACGGCACCCGCGGTGAGCAGGTAGCGGCGAGCAGACTCGCGCGTGAAGCCTGCCTGGAAATCGCGCGCGTAGTGGAGGACGGCCGGGATAATGCCGCACGCGCCGTTCGTGGGCGCCGTGACGACGCGGCCCCCCGCGGCATTTTGCTCGTTGACGGCGAGTGCGTAGAGGTTGACCCATTCCATGGCGGAGAAGCCGCAGGATTCGTCATCCTGGCGGTTGAGGAGCTGTGTGTAGAGCTTCGGCGCGCGGCGCGTGACGTCGAGGCCGCCGGGCAAGATGCCCTTCGTCGCGATGCCCTGGGTGACGCATTCGCGCATGGTATCCCACACGAGGTCGAGATGGTCGAGTACGGCTTGGGCGCCACCCTCGTCGGCATGGAGCTTTTCCTCGTTAGCGAGGACGACCTTCCACACCGGCAAGCCGGTGCGCTCGCAGTGGGCGAGGAGCTCGGCACCGGTGGTAAACGGATAAGGCACCACGTCATCGACGGAGGCGGCGGCCATGCCCGCGGGGACCTCGTCCGAGGCGCGCAGCTGGGCGTCGAGCTCGGCGCGCGAGAGGATAAAACCACCGCCCACCGAGAAGTACTCGGAGTTCGACGCTACGAGGTTGCCGTCCGCGTCCCAGGCACTGAAGATGAGGCAGTTGGGGTGTTCTGGCACCGGCGTCGGGTCGAAGCCGATAGAGAAGTCGAGCGAGCCCAGCGGGCCCTTGACGCGGCCGGCGGAGGGGATAATCGAGCCGGGTGCGGGCTTGGCGTCGAGCGGCACGGTAAGCGGCTCCCAGCCGGCAAGTCCCAGGATGACCGCGCGGTCGGTCGCGTGGCCCTTACCCGTGGCGGCGAGCGAGCCACGCAGCTGTGTGTGGACCTTCGCCGGGAACTCGGGCAGAGACTCCACGAAAACCTTGGCCGCGCGCATGGGACCGACGGTGTGCGAGGAGGAGGGGCCGATGCCGATCGAAAAGATATCGGTGACGCTAATAGTCATGGAAAGATGAGTCCTTCGGAAAATTCGGGGTTGCCAAAGGGATGACGACCCATCCTAACGCGTGGCCGCGATCGCGCCGCGCTGGCCCACGAGAGTGGGGTTAAATGGGGGTATTCGCAAGGTTCGCCCAGCTCATGCATAGTTTACGGCCGCCTGCAATAATGCAGAAGGCCGCGGCGGCGACGGACTAGTCGCCGGTATGACCGCCCAAGAGCTGTTCGAAGGGCACGAAGTCTTCCTCGAGGTCGAGGCCGGTCTTCCGGCGCGGGGAGGAGTCATCATTGCTGCCGATGCCGCTGAGTCCCCCGACGCGGTCCGAGGGCCCCACCATGAGGTCGGCCAGCTGGGCCGCGGCGCGTTCGATGCGGCGTGCAGTCTGAGCGCCTTCCTCGGAGCCGAAGGGGTCCGTGGACTGGTAGATGCCCGTGGGGACGACGACGGCGTGGAGGTAGTTAAACAGCGGTCGCATGGCGTAGTCGAGCATGAGCGCATGCCGCGTCGAGCCGCCCGTGGCGCCAATGAGCGTGGGCAATCCGTCGAGCGCGTGCGTGTCGAGCGTATCGAAGAACATCTTGAATAGTCCCGAGAAGCTGCCCTGGAACGCCGGGGTCACGGCGATGAGCCCGTCCGCTGTGGAGATCGCGCGCTTGGCTTCGTCGAGGTGCGGGGTCACCGCGCCCCAGTTCGTCATGGCCTCGGCGAGCTCACCGGCGAGCTCGCGCAGCTCGAAGACGGTGGTCTTAACGCCCTCGCCGCGGGCGCCGATTGTGGACTCGGTGGCTGCGGAGAGGGCATCGGCAAGCTTGCGGGTGGAGGAGGGGGTAGACAGGCCGGCGGTGATGACGACGAGGTTACGCATGGTTTTCCTCCTTGGCGGGTGCGACCTGGAAGTGCGGGGCGTCGCGGTGGTCCTGGAGCCAGCCGTGGGTGGGCGGATCGGACGGGACGTGGTCCGGGCGGCGGGCCTCCATGCGGCGGCGCAGCTCGGGCACGACCTCAGTGCCGAGGATTTCCACTTGCTTGAGCGCGAGCTCCTGAGGGAGCCCTGCGTGGTCGACAAGGAAGAGCTGACGCTGGTAGTCGCCCACCCAGTCCGCGAACTGCATGGTGCGATCGATAACCTGCTCCACGGTGCCGACGGTCAGTGGCGTCTGTGCGGTGTAGTCCTCGAGCGAGGGACCGTGGCCGTAGACCGGCGCGTTGTCGAAGTAAGGACGGAAGGTGTCCTTGGCTTCCTGCTCCGTGTCTGCGATGAAGACCTGGCCTCCCAGGCCGACGATGGCCTGATCTGCGCGGCCGTGGCCGTACTTCTCGTAGCGGCGGCGGTACATCGCGACCATCTTCGCGGTGTGTTCCTTGTTCCAGAAGATGTTGTTGTGGAAGAAACCGTCGCCGTAATACGCGGCCTGCTCTGCAATCTGTGGGGAGCGGATGGACCCATGCCAGACAAACGGCGGCACGCCGTCGAGCGGGGCCGGGGTGGAGACGTACGACTGCAGCGGCGTGCGGAACTTGCCCTGCCAGTTGACGACGGGTTCGCGCCACAGGCGACGAAGGAGGTGATAATTCTCAACGGCGAGCGGGATGCCCTGGCGGATATCTTTGCCGAACCACGGGTAGACCGGGCCGGTATTGCCCCGGCCCATCATGAGATCCACGCGGCCGCCAGCGAGGTGCTGAAGGAAGACGTAATCCTCGGCGATCTTCACGGGATCGTTGGTCGTAATCAGCGTCGTAGACGTCGAGAGCTGAATATTCTTCGTCTGCGCCGCGATGAAAGCTAGGTGCGTCGTGGGGGAGGATGGCACGAATGGCGGGTTGTGGTGCTCGCCGGTAGCGAAGACGTCAAGTCCGACTTCCTCGGCCTTGAGCGCGAGCTCCGTCATGTTCTTAATGCGCTGCGCCTCGGTGGGTGAGGTGCCGTTGGTGGGGTCTTTCGTGACGTCACCGATGGTGAAAATACCAAACTGCATGGCCGTGGCCTTTCCCTATAATTAATTCATTCGCTATTTACGTTTAATCCTTGAATAATTCTATATGACGTAACAACAACCGGAAATTCATCTATTCCCACTCGACGGCGTCGATGAGTTCAGACAGGTCAGAGGGGGTGATGATGCGAATGGGGCTTTGGTTCTTCTTACCGTGCTCCGTCATGACGGCTGCACATGCGTGCGTGCCGTCCTTCGCGGGATCCGTCAATGCGTCTATGGCCTCCTGCGCGGTGGCCTGGCGGTCAAGGAACACGGCGCGGTCTGCAGGCTCGCCGAAAGCGAGGACTTCTCGCACGGTCACGGCGTCGAGCTGGCTATTATCCTCAAGGTCCGCGGCGACCCACCGCGTGATGACGTTGGTGGTGAGCAGCTGGAGGAACGAACCATTCTCATAGATGGGGATTTGCGAAAAGTCGTGTTGGGCGATGAGGCTTAGCGCCTGTGAGATGGATGCATTGGGTTCCAGCACGACAACGTCCTGTCCCCCCAGGATTCTCAAGGCCGTGGGCGGATTAGTAAGCAGGTCGCGCAATCCTTCGATGCTTTCGACGACGCGCGGGTGCGGCTCTGCGATGGGGTCGCCGTCGTAGTAGCGGCCATGCGCGATAGCGTTGCGCAGGTTGGAATAATCCTTGAGCGTTTCCGCCTGCTTGCCTGAGAGGATGTGCCGCTCTACGGCGCGGTCCGCCATCCACCAGAAGGAGTCTGAATTCTTGGCGTTGAGCCGGGAGCGCAGATGTTGTTCGATGTCGTTGAATGCGGCGAAGAAGGCTGCGGAGGTGTGCGTCATGGTGCCCGAGTCTACCTGCGTGACCACACGCTGACAGCGCGCGAAAACGACGGAACCGCCAGCCCGGGTGACCGGGCGGCGGCTTAGGCGACTGAGGTGATTATTAGAAGACGACGCGAAGGATGGACACCGTCACAGCGGCGATACCTGCGGCGGCCGGTAGCGTGATGACCCATGCCAAGGCGATGGGCTTCATCAGGTTCCAGTTGGCTGCCTTGTTGACGATACCGATACCGAGGACGGCGCCGATGAGGATATGGGTCGAGGAGACCGGCAGGCCCAACAGGGACGCGGCCATGACGACTGCAGCGGCGGAAAGCTCAGCGGCGAAGCCGGAGGAAGGGTGCATTTGGGTCAAGCCGGAACCCACGGTCTGGATAACGAAGCGACCGATAAACCACAGTCCGGCGATCAACGCAATGCCCATCGCGATCATCACGGCCGGAGGGACGGCTGCCTCATCCGAGATCTGGCCGGTCTTGAGCACGTCGATGACGGCGACGAAGGGGCCAATCGCGTTGGCGATGTCGTTGGAGCCGTGAGAGAAGGCGAAGGCGGAAGCGGTAAAGACCTGCATCCAGCTAAAGAGCAGGAAAGTCGAGCGCTGCAGCGAGTGGCGCTTGAGGGTGCGCGCGAAGATGGCCACGGCCATCCACACCACGGCGCCCACCATGCCCATGATGAGGAAGTTTTGGAGCGAGGATAGGTCAAGGCCCACATGCTTGAGGCCCTTGAAGAGCATCATCGCGGAAATGATGACAGCGCCCGCGGCGGCGAGAATGGGCACCCAGTTTTCCAAGGCGCGGTGCGCGTTGACGCTCGACTGCTCCATGTTGATGGCGTAGAGCTCACGGTAGTAATCAGACTCGAGCTGGTCAGCGTCGAAGTTCTCTTCAGCCACGAGGGCGGCGTCGCGGGCCATGGCGTTGGTGTAGGAAATCTTCTGCAGCTCGTCCATGCGGTCGAAGCTGGACTTGTGCTTTTCGCGCATTTCATAACGGCGGGTCTTAATTTCCCGCAGCTTTGCGTCAGCTTCGTCGTTGTAGTAGAGGATGGAGCGTTTAATCCAGCCAAAAAGCAGCCAGGCCGCCACACCGCCGAGTACGGGGGAGAGGACCCAGGAGATAGCAATGGTGCCGATGCCGCCCCACTGGACCATCTCCCAGCCGCCCTTGTGGGTGGTGAAGCCGACGGTGAGAGCCGCGCCGACGATGCCGCCGATGATCGAGTGTGTCGTCGAAACCGGCCAGCCCATGCGCGTGGCGACTAAGAGCCAGGCTGCTGCGCCGAGGAGTGCGGCCATCATAATGTAGACAAACTCCATGGGATCGAGACCATTGATGGCGTCGAGGTCCACGATGCCGGAACGCACCGTGTCTGTAACTTCGCCGCCTGCCAGGATGGCGCCCGAGACCTCAAAGATGGCGGCGACGCCGAGCGCCTGCTTCATAGTCAGCGTGCCAGCACCCACGGAGGTGCCGAAGGAGTTAGCGACATCGTTACCGCCGATGTTAAACGCCATGAACATCGCGAAGATGACGGCGGTGATAAAGACGAGCTTGTTGGAGCCTTCGGCCACGTAACCGTTCGTCCACAGCAGAAACCAGACGAGCGTGACGGCCGTGAGCAAGCCGAACGAGAGATGCCATATCCAGTCATTGGATTTTGTGCTGCCCGGCGCACTGTTGGGTGCGGGGGCGGCAGCGTGTATCGCTTGGGACAACGGCTTTCCTTTCCTTCTAAGTCGAGAGCCCGCGAACGGGACCCGTCAAACCTAAAAGATCAAGGTTGCCAGGAGGTTAACGGACAGTGGCGTGGAGTTGGCTACTGTATACATAACGGCCCGTGACCACGTGAGACTACCCACTGTTGTCGCGGGCCTATGATGCGTGACTCTCACAGTGTGACGTTTAAGAGTTGTAGGCGCCGCGCTCCAAGTAGTCGCATGCGGACATCGTGCCCTCACGGTAACCCGTGAGGAAAGCGTTGCCACGCTGTTCCGAAGAACCGTGCGTCCACTGGTCGGGGCGGACCTGGCCACCGGAGCGACGCTGAATATTGTCGTCGCCCACGGCGCGGGCGGTATCGATGGCGGACTGCGCCTGCTCGTCCGTGATTTTTTCGATGTACGGCTCCTCGCCGTTGGCGCCTGGCTCAGAGGCATGGTGCGCCCAGATGCCGGCGTAGCAGTCGGCCTGCAGCTCGATCTTCACCGCGTTGGAGTCTTCGCCCGGCTGGTTGTAGTTCGACAGGCCGAGCGTGCCTTCAATCTGCTGGATGTGGTGACCGAACTCGTGCGCGACGATGTACTCCTGCGCAAGCGGAGCGTTCTCGGCGCCGAATTGGGTGAGCTGGTCAAAGAAGGACGTGTCGAAGTACGCCGACTGATCGCCCGGGCAGTAGAAGGGGCCGGTCTGTGCGCTGGCATAGCCGCAGCCGGAATTGGTGGCGTCTTGGAAGATGACAAGTCCCGGCTCCGTGTAGTCGAGCCCCGCTTGCTCCGGCAGGATGGCCGTCCACACTTGGTCGACGGAACGAGCCGTCGCCTCGACGCGGCAGTCGTCGTACGTGTTGGCAGCTTCTGCAGAGTCGCAGTGCGCGAGCGGATCGGTTCCGTCTGTGGATTCGCTGGACTCGATCTGGCCCTGAGAATCGTTCGCGCCCAGCATCCCGCCTAGATCACCGGGGTTGCCGCCCATGAGCAGGAACAGGCCGATGAGGAGCAGGGTGCCAATGCCGCCGCCGGCCGCAATGGTTCCGCCGCGGCGACCGCCTGAACCCGATCGTGCGCGCCTGCCTTCGTAATTTGCTCCTGAGCGAAATGTCATAAAATCAATCCAACCACAGTTTCGGACTGCGCGTCCCGCAGGTTGGGGTAAAAGATAAGTGACGAGTGTGTATCCGGCGTCTGCAGGCCACTCACCCGGACGGGTGGGGGTGACCTCATCACTGCCCGGTGGGGCGAGGGCGGGTAAACTTGAGGGCCGCCCTTTATGACACAGTGCGCCGCGCCGCGGAGCACGCCGCCAGGCGGGGTGCCGCCCCGGGGCCAACGAGGACCCATTCGGCGGGAACACGACTTGTGGGTCATACTGCGCGCGCCGTTTACGCGTGGCGGATGGCCCCGAGAAATAAAAATCTGAAAGGAATGAGCACTAGTGCTGCGTACCCATTTGGCAGGCGAGCTTCGCAAGGAGCTGGCCGGTGAGACCGTGACGCTGACGGGCTGGGTTTCCCGCCGTCGCGACCACGGCGGAGTGATCTTTATCGATCTGCGCGACCGCTCCGGTATTGCCCAGGTCGTCTTCCGCGAGTCCGAGGTTGCTGAGCGCGCCCACGATCTGCGATCCGAGTACTGCGTCAAGGTCACCGGCGTCGTCGAGCCGCGCCCGGAGGGCTCGGCCAACCCGAACCTCGCCTCGGGCGAGATCGAGGTCAACGTGTCTGACCTCGAGGTCCTCAACAAGTCTGCTGCGCTGCCGTTCCAGATCGATGACCCCTCCACCTCCGGTGAGGTGGGCGAGGAAGCCCGCCTGCGCTACCGCTACCTCGACCTGCGCCGCAAGTCCCAAGGTAATGCCCTGCGACTGCGCTCTGCCGCCAACCGTGCTGCGCGCAAGGTCCTCGACTCCCACGACTTCACGGAAATCGAGACTCCGACGCTCACCCGTTCCACGCCGGAAGGCGCCCGCGACTTCCTCGTGCCGGCTCGCCTGAAGCCGGGTTCTTGGTACGCCCTGCCGCAGTCCCCGCAGCTGTTCAAGCAGCTGCTCATGGTCGCTGGCATGGAGCGCTATTACCAGATCGCCCGCTGCTACCGTGATGAGGACTTCCGCGCTGACCGCCAGCCGGAGTTTACCCAGCTCGACGTTGAGATGTCCTTCGTCGACCAGGACGACATCATCGCGCTGGCCGAGGAAATCCTCGTCGAGCTATGGAAGCTCATCGGCTACGAGATCACCACGCCGATCCCGCGCATGACCTACGACCACGCCATGAAGTACTACGGCTCCGATAAGCCGGATCTGCGTTTCGACATCAAGATCGTCGAGTGCACGGACTTCTTCAAGGACACCACCTTCCGCGTGTTCCAGAACGAGTACGTCGGCGCCGTCGTCATGGAAGGCGGTGCCTCGCAGCCGCGCCGTCAGTTCGACGCGTGGCAGGAGTGGGCGAAGCAGCGCGGCGCTAAGGGCCTGGCCTACATCACGGTGGGCGAGGACGGCACGCTGGGCGGCCCGGTCGCTAAGAACATCACCGACGCTGAGCGCGAGGGCATCGCTGCCCATGTCGGCGCGAAGCCGGGCGACGCGATCTTCTTCGCTGCCGGTGACACCAAGTCTTCCCGCGCGCTGCTCGGCGCCGCGCGTGGCGAGATCGCCAAGAAGCTCGACCTCATCAAGGACGGCGACTGGGCCTTTACCTGGGTCGTCGACGCCCCGATGTTCGAGCCGTCCGCAGACGCCACCGCCTCCGGCGACGTCGCGCTCGGCCACTCCAAGTGGACTGCTGTGCACCACGCGTTCACCTCGCCGAAGCCGGAGTTCCTCGACTCCTTCGACAAGGACCCGGGCTCCGCGCTGGCTTACGCCTACGATATTGTCTGCAACGGCAACGAGATTGGCGGCGGCTCCATCCGTATCCACCAGGATGATGTCCAGAAGCGCGTCTTCGACGTCATGGGCATTGGCGCAGAGGAAGCCCAGGAGAAGTTCGGCTTCCTGCTCGACGCCTTCCAGTACGGCGCTCCGCCGCACGGCGGCATCGCCTTCGGCTGGGACCGTATCGTCTCCCTGCTCGGTGGCTTTGAGTCCATTCGCGACGTCATTGCCTTCCCGAAGTCCGGCGGCGGCGTCGACCCGCTTACCGATGCCCCGGCCCCGATTCCGGCCGCGCAGCGCAAGGAGACCGGCGTGGACTTCAAGCCGGAGAAGGCGAAGAAGGACGCCGCCCAGGCTTAAGGCGAGCCTGTCGAGGCTTCGGCTGCCGCGGACCGGCGTGCTTCACGCGAACCGGTCGCAGGTAGCCTGAGCCCACGCCCATGGCGCGGCCTACGCAGCCGCGCCGCCAAGACTTTCTATTTCGCGTGCGCATCCACGCCGCACGCACTCGTGCAGGAGGCTGTAGAGATCATGGACGCAGCGACGGGTAGTCCCGCGCCAGACGGCGCGTTAGGCGCACCGCACGCTCCCCAAGAAGACCTCGACGTCGATCGCGTCGTCGCCATCGCCCGCGACCTCTTGGCGCGGCGCTTTGGTGGCACGCCGGACCTTGGCGACGTCGAGCTGTTGGGTGGCTCGGGCAACGCCACGGTCGTCCGCGCGCGGCTGTCCTCGTCGGCGTTCCTTCCGCATCGCTCCGTCGTGGTCAAGCACATGCCCGTCACAGGCCACGCCATCGACGACTCGGCGTTCATGAGTGAGGTCGTTGCGTACCAGTTCACGACCTCGCTTCCCGAGGAGGTGCGCCCTGGTCCGGTGCTGCTGGCCTATGACATGGACCAGCGCATCGTCGTGCTCACCGACATCGGCGATGCCGACACCCTCGTCGATCGCCTGCGCGCCGCCGATGACGCGGAGCGCATCAAAATCGTGCGCCTGCTCGGCGAGCAGCTCGGCCTCATGCATGCGGGCACTGCGGGCCGCGAACAGGACTATGAGGCGCTGCTCGCGCGGATGCTGCACAAGCACCCCGATTACCGCGCGAACCAGGCTAAGCGCGACGATGCACTGCAGCGCTCTATTCTCATGGGCCTTGACCTCTTGCGCGACGCGGGTCTCGAGCCGCCCGCTGAATTCACGGAGCTGGCCACGCACGCCACCGAAATCCAGCAGTCCGGCCGCTCCCGCGCGTTTACGCCCTTTGATCTCTCGCCGGACAATATCGTGGTCGGCGACAAGATCTACTTCCTCGACTACGAGTGGGCCGGTTTCCGCAACGTCGGATTCGACGTCGCGTGTGTCATCGCCGGATTCCCGCAGTTCCTCTTCTCGCGCCCCATCTCCAACGAAGAGGCCGACGTCTTCGTCGGCGCGTGGGCCCGCGAAATCGCGGAGACCTGGCCACGCTACGCGGACGAGCATAAGCTCCACCGCCTGCTTGTTTCCTCGCTCATCGGCTGGGCATTGTCTTCGGTGACGATGCTCTACGCCGATAGCTTGGAGGGCATCCTCGCGCTCGCGCGCGGCGAGGACATCCTCGCCACGGAAAACCGTGAGTCCATCCTCCGCAGCCCGGATGAGGGCCACTTCAGCGAGGACGAACTGCTCGTGCGCCAGGACCTCTTCGAGACCTTCGAGGCGCTCGGCCGTTTCGCTGCACAATGTGAGACTGACGAATGCCTGCCCGTCTCCGTCTTCGCGCAGAACGTCGCCGCACGCCTTCTCCCGCCATCCACGTACTGATATGGCACAGGAATCCCTCTTCGGTGCGCCTGCCGATGCCCCCTCCGGCGCAGCGCCCCGCCCCGGCCGCGATCTCTTCGCTACGCATGCCGGCAGCCCGCTCGCCGCGCGCATGCGCCCGCGCACGCTCGACGAGGTACTCGGCCAGGACCATCTGCTCGGCGAGGGTAAGCCGCTGCGTCGCCTCGTTGAGGGCTCCGGCGAGGCCTCCGTCATCCTCTACGGCCCGCCTGGTACGGGGAAGACGACCATCGCCTCGCTCATCGCGTCGGCGATGGGCCAGAACTTCGTGGGGCTGTCCGCGCTCGACTCGGGCGTAAAACAAGTCCGTGAGGTCATTACGCACGCGCGCCAAGAGCTCATCCAAGGCCGACGCACCGTGCTCTTTATCGACGAGGTCCACCGTTTCTCCAAGACGCAGCAAGATGCTCTGCTTGCCGCCGTGGAGAACCGCACCGTGCTGCTCGTCGCCGCGACGACGGAGAACCCGTCGTTCTCGGTCGTGGCGCCGTTGCTCTCGCGCTCGCTGCTGCTCCAGCTCAACTCGTTGGAGCCGGAGGATCTGAAAACCTTGGCGCGGCGGGCCTTGGAGGACGAACGGGGCATCGGCAAGCGCGTGGGAGCCACGGAAGAGGCGCTGGACCAGCTGGTCCTGCTCGCGGGCGGCGACGCCCGGCGCACGCTGACCTACCTGGAGGCCGCGGCGGAGGCTGTGCCGGACGGCGGGGAGATCACCCCGCAGGCGATTAAGGACAACGTCAATCGCGCCGTCGTTCGCTATGACCGCGACGGTGACCAGCACTACGACGTCGTGAGCGCGTTTATTAAGTCCATCCGTGGCTCGGATGTTGACGCGGCGCTGCATTACCTCGCGCGCATGATTGAGGCGGGGGAGGACCCGCGATTTATTGCGCGGCGGCTCATGGTGCATGCGTCTGAGGACATCGGCATGGCGGATCCCACGGCGCTGCACACGGCCGTTGCGGCCGCGCAGGCGGCGCAGCTTATCGGTCTGCCCGAGGCGCGCATTCCGCTCGCGCAGGCGACCATTCATCTCGCGACGGCGCCGAAGTCGAACGCGGTTATCGCGGCGATTTCTGCGGCGCAGGCGGACGTCGCCGCGGGCAAGATTGGCCACGTCCCGCCCCACCTGCGCGACGGCCACTACGAAGGCGCGAAAAAGCTCGGCCACGCGGTGGGCTACAAATACCCGCACGATGACCCGCGCGGCGTCGTCGCGCAGCAGTATCTGCCGGACGAGCTGGCGGGTGCGGTCTACTACGAGCCCACTAATCACGGCGCCGAGTCGCGCATCCGCGATTACCTGGGGCGGCTGCGCAACCTCATTCGCGGGAAAAAATAGCGGCGCGTATGCGCCCCGGTTCCGCCCGATGTGCGGGGAGCGGGTAAAGTTGTGCGAGTTAAACCCAGGGGCGCGCTGCGCCCCGCTGACGCTACCGCACATAAGGATGTTTGCGACGTGAAAACCCATGAGATTCGGGAACGCTTTACCCAGCACTTCGTCAAAGCCGGCCACCAGGCCGTGCCCAGCGCCTCGCTGATCCTCGACGACCCGAACCTGCTGTTCGTCAACGCCGGCATGGTGCCGTTTAAGCCCTACTTCCTGGGGCAGCAGAACCCGCCGTTCCCCAACGGCACGGCGACGTCCATCCAGAAATGCGTGCGCACCCTCGACATCGAGGAAGTCGGTATTACGACGCGCCACAACACGTTCTTCCAGATGGCCGGCAACTTCTCGTTCGGCCAGTACTTCAAGGAAGGCGCCATCACGCACGCCTGGGCGCTGCTCACCGGCTCGCTCGAGGACGGCGGCTTCGGCCTCGACCCGGAGCGGCTGTGGGTGACGGTGTACCTCGACGACGACGAGGCGCGCGACATCTGGCGCGACAAGATTGGCGTGCCCGAAGACCGCATCCAGCGTTTAGGCATGGAAGACAACTACTGGTCCATGGGTATTCCCGGCCCGTGCGGCCCGTGCTCGGAAATCTACTACGACCGTGGCCCGGAGTACGGTGCTGAGGGCGGCCCCATTGCTGACGATAACCGTTACATGGAGATCTGGAACCTGGTCTTCATGCAGAATGAGCGCGGCGAGGGCATCGGCAAGGGCAACTTCGAGATCGTGGGCCCGCTGCCGAAGAAAAACATCGATACCGGCTTAGGCATCGAGCGCGTGGCCTGCATCCTCCAAGACGTGGACAACGTCTACGAGACGGACCTCCTGCGCCCCGTCATTGACGAGGCGGAGAAACTTACCGGCTCCACGTACGGCGACGGCGCGCCGAAGGAAGACAATATCCGTTTCCGCGTCATCGCTGACCACTCCCGTACCGGCATGATGCTCATCCTCGACGGCGTCACCCCGTCCAACGAGGGCCGCGGCTACATCTTGCGCCGCCTGCTGCGCCGCATCGTGCGTTCCGCTCGCCTGCTGGGTGCCAAGGGCGCCACGCTGGAGCAGTTCATGAACACCATCATGGACACCATGACGCCGTCCTACCCGGAAATTGCAGACAACCGCGAGCGCATCCTGCGCGTCGCCCTCACCGAGGAGAAGGCCTTCCTCAAGACCCTCGAGTCCGGCACGAAGCTCTTCGACGAGGCCGTCGAGGAGCTCAAGAACACCTCACGCGCCAAGACGCCGAAGGTCCTTTCTGGCGACAAGGCCTTCGAGCTGCACGACACCTACGGCTTCCCGATCGACCTCACGCTTGAGATGGCTAACGAGGCCGGCCTCGAGGTCGACATGGACGGCTTCAACGAGGCAATGGGCGAGCAGCGTCGCCGCGCTAAGGCCGATAATCAGGCCAAGAAGCACGGCCATGCGGACCTGTCCATCTACCGCGAGTGGGTCGATAATAACCCGACCGTATTCACCGGTTACGAGGAGCTCACCTCCGACGCAAAGGTCATCGGCCTGCTGCGCGGCGGCGAAAAGGTCACCGAGGTCTCCGAGGGCGACGAGGTCGAGGTCATCCTCGACCAGACGCCGCTCTACGCCGAGGCCGGCGGCCAGATGGCTGACCGTGGTCGCCTCTTTGCGGGCGAGACCCTGCTTGAGGTCGGCGACGTTCAGAAAATCGGCAAGAAGCTGTGGGTCCACAAGGCGACCGTCACGGCTGGCGGCCTGGACCTCGGCCAGTCCGTCACGGCGGAGGTCAACGAAGAGTGGCGCCATGGCGCCGTCCAGGCGCACTCCGCCACGCACCTCATCCACGCCGCCCTGCGCCAGGTGCTCGGCCCCACGGCCGTCCAGGCCGGTTCTATGAACCGCCCGGGCTACCTGCGCTTTGACTTCAACTACACCGAGCAGCTCACTCCGGAGCAGCTGCAGGAAATCGCGACGATTACCAACCAGGCTGTCGACGCGAACTTCCAGGTCAACACCATCAAGACCTCGCTCGAGGAAGCCAAGGCCATGGGCGCCATGGCGCTCTTCGGCGAAAACTACGGCTCGAAGGTCCGCGTCGTTGAGATGGGCGGCCCGTTCTCCCTCGAGCTCTGCGGCGGTACGCACGTCGGCGCCACGGCTCAGATCGGCCCGGTCTCCGTGCTCGGCGAGTCCTCCGTGGGCTCCGGCGCACGCCGTATCGAGGCCTACTCGGGTCTCGACGCCTTCCGTTACTACTCTAAGGAGACCGCGCTTATCGAGGGCGTCTCCCGCGAGCTCAAGGTCCAGACCGAGGACCTGCCGGAGCGCGTCGCCCAGCTGGCAGAGAAGCTTAAGGCCGCGGAGAAGGAAATCGAGCATCTGCGTTCCGCCCAGCTCGCAGCGAAGGCTTCGGAGTTCCTCGCCGGTGCCGGTGACATCAACGGCTTCCGCGTGCTCACCACGCGCCTGCCCAAGGGCACGTCCGGCAAGGACCTGCGCACCGTCGCGACGGAGATTCGCAACCGCGTCCGCGACGAGGCTGCCATCATCTTCCTCGCTGCCGAGGACGGCCCCAAGGTGCCGTTCATCGCCGCTGCTTCCGATGCCGCCATCGCCCGCGGCGTCAAGTCCGGCGACCTCGTCAAGCGCTTTGGCGAGTTCGTCGGCGGCAAGGGCGGCGGCAAGCCGGACATGGCGCAGGGCTCCGGCTCCAACGCCGCCGGCATCGAAGAGGGCTTCGCCGCCCTCAAGAGCTACGTCGAGTCGCTCTAAGCCAATGGCGAAAGTCGAACCCGATAAGCCCGGCGTCGACGACCCGGGCCTGGGCCGCCGCCTTGCGCTCGACGTGGGCACGGTGCGCATTGGTGTCGCCGTGTCCGACCGTGACGCGAAGCTCGCCACGCCCGTGGAGACCGTGCCGCGCGAGACGGGGTTCAAGGACCGCGACAAAGGCGACATCGACCGCATCCTCGAACTCATCGAGGACTACGATGTCGTGGAAGTCGTGGTCGGTTTGCCCCGTGATTTGCACGCCAATGGGTCAAAAAGTGTGAAACATGCTAAAGAAATCGCGTTTCGCATCCGCCGTAGGCTGGCCGCAGGTGCCACTATGGATAAAGTTCTACCTCCCGTACGCATGGCGGACGAGCGTCTCACCACAGTCGCTGCGACTCATGCACTGCGTGCGTCTGGCGTGAGCGAGCGCAAGGGCCGCGCGGTCATCGACCAAGCGGCGGCGGTAGAGATTTTGCAGTCGTGGCTAGACGGCCGCGTTAACGCCTTGGCGGACTAAGTCCCCGCCCGCGGCTCGGCGCGACGCCTGGCCGCGGCACCCCGGAAACGAGGAGATTGAAGCTTCAGTGAGCCGCAACGAACAGCGCATCGGCAAGCGCATGGAACCGAAGTACGTCAAGCGACGCCAAAACGGCTTGGCCGTGCTCGTCGCGTCCATCGTGCTGATCGTCGGAACGATCGGCTATGTCGCGTGGCATAACCTGCGCGATCTCGGCGTGCCTAAGGACTACGAAGGTGAGGGCAACGGCGTGACGCAGCTCGTACAAGTCGAAGAGGGCAGCTCTATGTCGCAGCTGGGACCCCAGCTCGTGGAGAAGAATGTCGTCGCCTCGGAGGAGTCCTTCCAGACCGCCGTCGCCAACAACCCGATGGCCTCGCAGATTCAGCCCGGCTTCTTCCGCCTGCAGGAGGAGATGAGCGCGAAGTCCGCCGTATCCGCGTTGCTCAACGACGAGAATAAGGTGGACATGCTCGACGTGCCCGGCGGCCTCACGCTCAGCGACGTGGTCGTCGTCGGCGGCGATATCCGCTACGGCATTTACTCGAAGATCTCCAAGGTCTCCTGCTCTGACGGTTCCTGCGTGGACAAGGCAGAGCTGGAGCGCGTCGCGGCCAACGTCGACCCGGTCGAGCTTGGTGCCCCGGAATGGGCACTCGACGCTATCCGTGCGCGCGGCAACGACCCGAAGCGCCTTGAGGGCCTCATCGCCCCTGGCCAGTACGTGCTGGACCCGAATATGTCGGCCCAGGAGATCCTCACCGACCTCATCACGCGTTCGACGAAGCAGTACAACGAGACCAATATCGTGGAGCGCGCGCAGGCGATGAACCTGAGCCCCTACGAGTTGCTCACCGCAGCCTCCCTCGTCGAGCGCGAGGCGCCAGCCGGCGAGTTCGACAAGGTCGCCCGCGTCATCCTCAACCGTCTCGCCGAGCCTATGCGCCTCGAGTTCGACTCCACGGTTAACTATGACCTCGCGGACGTCGAACTCGCCACGACGGACGAGGCCCGCGCCCGCGAGACCCCGTGGAACACCTACGCCAAGGACGGTCTGCCGGATACTCCGATCGCGTCGCCATCCGAAGACGCCATCCAGGCCATGGAGAACCCGGCTGAGGGCGACTGGACGTTCTTCGTCACCGTCGACGAGCAGGGCACCACGGTGTTCAGCAACAACTACGATGAGCACCTGGCCAACGTCGACCGCGCCATCAACTCCGGCATTCTCGACTCGCAGCGCGAGGGCGAAGGCGCCGGCGCGTCAGGCAACGCCGAGCAGTAACGCCGCCGCATGCCGCCCCGTCCGCACTCCGCGGGCGGGGCGCTTGCCGTGTTAGTCCACCGTGCACTCGATGCGCTTGCCGTACGGTGTGACGAACCACAGCACGCCATCTTCGTCTCGAAAATAGGAATTCCCATCTGCTTTCTTGCCGTTATGGTGGGCGCACAGCGGCACGAGATTCGACGCGTTCGTCATCCCGCCTTTCGCCCAGGCGATGAGATGGTCGCGCTGGCACTTCATGGCAGGCGCCTTGCAACCCGGGTGGATGCACTGCGGCCATAGCGCCCACGCCATGGCGGTCTGCTTCCGATTGAACAGCGGCGTGACCCGGTAGCAATCCACCGGCTCGTTCCACCGCGTGGCCAGCGTGACAAGCCCCGCGCCGAGCAGCTTCTCCTCGACGAGCTGTTTGCCCGTGCGCACCGTCCCGTCCGTGGCGCGAAACTTCTTCTCGCCCGCGGTTCCATCGAGGATCTCTTCAACATCATCGAGAGTGATGACGATATGCGCCGCGCGCCCGGGCACGGTGTCTTTGGCTTTGCCCTCGGTGAGCGCCTTGAATCCTTCTAATAGGTTGTCGAAATTCTGCGGCCCGGATTCGTTGACTCCGGGTAGAAGATTGAACAAGTCGATGAGCCACGGCTCGTTCGTGTCGAGGACGAGCTTGTGCCAGCCGTCCTTGCGGTACGTGTGGCGCGCCGTTGGCTTCTTCTCCGGCGCGGGCAGCCATTTCGCGGCCACCTCGTCGATTTTCTCGGCGGGCGTATCGCAAAGTTTCACGCGCAGCCGGTCGGGAGTTTTCTTTTCCTTTTTGACGTGGTTTTCGATCTTCTTCAACGTTTTCACGGTATGCCTGCGGGTGCGCGCAGCATCGCGAGCCTTGCGCTGTAAGCGCGTCGCGTGCGTCGGGCCCCAGTAGATGTGGGCGAGCTTCACGCCGTCGAAGGCATCGGTCTTCGGCACGCCCCGGGCGCGGAGGTCTTTGGATTCGAGACCGACGAGGTCGCGGAGAGAGTCGACGCCAATGGTGGTCGCTTCAACATAGGAGATAGTCATGCCTGCGACGCTATGGCCAGCGTCACTACCGCGGCAATGGTCCGTGCGTGCGCCTGTGGATAACCCCGATTTTCTTGCCCAATATAATGGGCAAAGATCCAGACTGTGGATACGGAACCGTAGGTTCTCGCCGGGACCCTCCGCCGTCTGCCGCTCACGTTCGTCCTAGTGAAAGGCCCTTTCCATGCCCCGCGCCGCCGTTCTTGGTTCACCCATCGCGCACTCGCTCTCGCCCGTCCTGCACAATGCGGGTTACGCGGCCTTGGGGCTCGACGACTGGAGCTACGAGCGCTTCGAGACCACCGCCGAGGAGCTGCCGGAGCGCGTGGGGGAGTCCGAGTCTGACTTCCGTGGGTTCTCGGTGACGATGCCCGGTAAGTTCGCCGCCCTCAACTTCGCGACGGAGGTCACCGACCGCGCGCGGCTTATGGGCTCGGCGAATACGCTCGTGCGCCTCGAGGGCGGCGGCTGGCGCGCGGACAACACAGACACCGAGGGCATCGCCGGCGCCTTGGCTGAGCTCATGGGGGCCACGCCTGGCACGGGCCGCAGGGCACTGGTCATTGGGGCCGGTGGCACGGCCCGCCCGGCACTGTGGGGCTTGGCGCAACGCGGCTACCGCGACATCGATGTGCTCAACCGCCGGGACCGCACGGCAGAGTTTGCCAAGCTTGCCGATGCCCTCGAGCTCAACCTCACCCCGGTGAGCTACGCCGACAATCTGCGGGCGCGCGTCAAGCAGGCTGACGTCATCGTCTCGACAGTGCCGTCCGCTGCACTCACGGACCACCTCGAGGCGCTCAGCCATGCGCCGGTGCTCGACGTCATTTACGACACGCTACCCACACCGCTCATGGCATACACTGCGGCGGACGGTTATCCCACCGTGGGTGGGCACATCATGCTGGCGCACCAGTCTTTCAGCCAATTCGAGCAGTTCACCGGGCTCTCGGCGCCGCGCGCAGCGATGGTGGACGCGCTCCTCGAAGCGCTGAAGAAGCGCGACTAAACGCGCGCCGGTGGCAACGTCGCGTCAGCGGGGAAGAGCGTGGGCCCTGCCCAACGCATGAAGTAGACGAGCGCGACGAGCACGGGAACCTCGACAAGTGGGCCCACCGTACCGGCGAGCGCTTGGCCGGACTCGGCGCCGAAGGTACCGATGGCCACGGCGATAGCAAGCTCAAAATTATTGCCCGCCGCCGTAAACGCGACGGACGCGGAGCGATCGTAGGGCATGCCCGCGGCCCGGGCCGCGACGAGTGCGACGCCGAACATCACCACGAAGTAGCACAGCAGCGGCAGCGCGACGCGCGCGACGGCCCAGGGCTGCGCCATGACGTACTCGCCCTGGAGACAGAAGAGCACGACGATGGTGTAGAGCAGCCCGAGCAGCGCAAGAGGAGAGACGACGGGCAGAAAGCGCTTTTCGTACCACTCGCGGCCAGCGGTGTGCTCGGCGATGAGCCGCGAGGCGATGCCAGCGAGCAGCGGGATGCCCAGGAAGACGAGCACGGAGACCACAATGGCCCAGAAGGAGAAATCCGCGGACGTGGTAGATAATCCCAGCCAGCTCGGCAGAATCTGGAGGTAAAACCAGCCGAGGACGCCGAACAAGAGGACCTGGAAGAGGGAGTTCATGGCGACGAGGACGGCGGTAGCCTCGCGGTCAGCGCAGGAGAGGTCGGACCACACGAGCACCATCGCGATGCAGCGCGCGAGACCGACGATGATAAGCCCCGTGCGCAGCTCTGGCTGGTCCGGAAGGAAGATCCAACCCAACGCGAACATGAAGGTCGGGCCAGCCACCCAGTTGAGGACGATGGTGAGCGTCATGAGCTTCTTATCGGCGACGAGGCCGCCCGCCTTGTCGTAGCGCACTTTCGCCAGCGGCGGATACATCATGACGAGCAAGCCGAGCGCGATGGGCAGCGAAATCGTGCCTATCTTGGCGCCGTCGAGCCACGCGGCGAGGCCGGGTGCGACGCGACTGAGCACCAGCCCGAGACCCATGGCGAGAAGGATCCACAGGGGAAGGAAGCGGTCAAGGAATGAGAGCCGTGGCATGAATCTCCAAATTTATTAGTATAGATGTAAGTAAATATTAATTTTAATTTTCATAGTTTATGGCGTCAATATAAAATGGGAATATGAATTCGTCCCCGGAGATTCCTCTTCGCGATTACTCTGAACCGTGCTGCAGCCTGGGTGAGGGGCTCCTCGAGGAGTCCGACGCCGCGCGCTTTGCCGCTCTCTTCGGTCTACTCGCTGACCCCACGCGCTTGCGCCTGTTGTCACAAATCGCGGACGCGGGTTGTGCGCCCATGAGCGTCGGCGACCTCGTTGCTCTCACCGGATTGACGCAGCCCACGGTGTCCCACCACCTCAAACGTCTCACGGAGGCTGGCCTGCTCACGCGCACCAAGGAAGGCCGCACCGTGACGCACGCGGTCGTGCCTGAGGCGTTCGCCGAGCTGCGCAGCGTGCTGCAGATCGGCTAAGCCTGCGCGTCACGCTCGGGACCGCTAGTATCGGGCGGCATGTGGGGTGGACTCGTGGGGATACTCGTCGTAGCCTGGGCGGCTGCGTTGTGGCGCTTCGACGTGCGCGAGCGCCGGCTGCCCGCGTGGCTCACGCTGCCCGCCGCGGCTGGCGCGCTGCCCTGGATAAGCCTCGCCGGCTGCGCGTGGGCGGGACTGTATTTGGCGCTGGGGGTGGCCCGGGGCGGCATCGGCGGCGGGGATATCAAGCTTGCGCTATCGCTGGGCATCGCCGTGGCACACGTAACGGGGTGGCCGGGCGTGCTTGCGGCGGTCTTCCTCGCGAACGTTGCGACGCTCGTCGCGCAGGCAGCGCGGTGGCACTGGGCTGGCGCAGGTGATCCCGCTCCCGCGCATGGCCCTGGCATGCTTGCTGCGGCGGGCAGCGTCCTCGCGTGGGGTATGTGGGGGCCGCACGGCATATGAATTTAAAAGCACTGGCGACCTAGTGCCAGCATGGGCCCGCGCGGCGTGCGATAATAATCCGCATGCTTCGTTGGACTACTGCCGGAGAATCCCACGGCCAGGCGCTCATCGCGATGATTGAGCACATGCCCGCTGGCGTTCCCATCACAGAAGAAGAGATTGCCTTGCAACTGTCCCGCCGTCGTCTGGGTTATGGCCGCGGCGCGCGCATGAAGTTTGAACAGGATGAGCTCACGCTGCTCGCCGGCATCCTCCACGGAAAGACGATTGGCAGCCCCATCGCCATCCAGATCGGCAACACCGAGTGGCCCAAGTGGACCACGATTATGTCCCCGGCACCGCTGGACATGGACGATCCGGAGGTCGCCAAGGGCATGGAGTCGGGCCGCGGCGCCAAGCTCACCCGCCCGCGCCCAGGCCACGCCGATTTCGCCGGCATGGTGAAGTATGACCACGATGGCGCGCGCCCCATCCTCGAGCGTTCCTCTGCACGCGAGACCGCCGCCCGCGTTGCGGCCGCTACCGTCGCGCGCAATTTCCTGCGCGAGACCCTCGGCGTCGAGGTATTTTCCCACGTCATCTCCATCGGGGCGTCTGAGCCTTCCGATGCCACCCCTACCTTCGCTGACCTGGAGGGTATCGACGCTTCGCCGGTGCGGGCGGCATCGGCAAGCGCGGAGGCGTCCATGGTCGCCGAGATTGAGGCGGCGAAGAAGCAGGGAGACACGCTAGGCGGCATCGTGGAGGTCATCGTGGACGGCCTGCCCATCGGGCTGGGCTCGCACATCTCGGGCGAGGATCGCCTGGATGCCCAGCTGGCGGCCGCGCTCATGGGCATCCAGTCAGTCAAGGGCGTAGAGATTGGCGACGGCTTTGAGGAAGCTCGCCGCCGTGGCTCCGAGGCGCACGACGAGATGGTGCGCGCGGAGGGCGGCGTCACGCGGCTCACGAACCGCGCGGGCGGCCTGGAAGGTGGCATGACCAATGGCCAGACGCTGCGCGTGCGCGCGGGGCTCAAGCCGATTTCGACGGTGCCGCGCGCGCTGAAGACCGTGGATATGGCCACGGGCAAGGCAGCGAGCGGTATTCACCAACGCTCCGACGTGTGTGCGGTGCCTGCCGGCGGCGTGGTCGCCGAGGCCATGGTGGCGCTCGTGCTCGCGCGTGCGGTCCTGGAGAAGTTCGGTGGGGATTCGCTCGCCGAGACGAAGCGCAATATCGCGGCGTACCAGGAGTATGTCGCTAAACGCCTGAGCTTTCCGGAGGGGGAGTAGATGACCGACCGACTCAATAGCCCGCAGCCTGTCGCGGACGAGGTCACGGCCGCGGGGCCGGAGACCGTCGAGAAGGCCATCCACTTCGGTCACCGTCCGCGCGTCGTGCTTGTGGGCCCGCCGGGGGCGGGAAAGTCGACCATCGGCCGCCGCCTGTCTCGTGCGCTCAACTGTGAGTTCGTGGATTCGGACGCGCTCATCGAGGCCGCCGAGGGCCGCTCCTGTGGCGAGGTCTTCGCAGCTCTCGGCGAGCCGGCCTTCCGTGAGCTGGAAGAAAAGCACGTGGCCAACGCGCTGCTGTCGGATGGCGTGGTTTCGCTGGGCGGTGGCGCCGTGATCTCGCAGGCCAACCGCGATCTGCTCGAGGCGATGACCGTCGTACTCATCGACGTGAGCGCGGAGGAAGGCGTGCGCCGCACGGCCAACGAGAACACCCGGCCGGTGCTCGCCGCTGCAGATCCCGTCGCGCATTACCGCCAGCTGCTCGAGGACCGCGCCGCGTACTACCGCGAGGTCGCGGACTTCCGCGCGCGTACCGACGGCCGCTCGCCGCAGCAAGTGGTGGGCGATATTTTGAGCTTCCTCGAAAGCCTCTAAGGAGAAGACATGATCCAGGACACCGTTGCCGTCAACGGCCCGTGCCCCTATGTGGTGAGCATTGGCCACGATTTGTCTGACGATATCGTCGCGCGGGTGCGCACCATCGGTGCGCGTAACGTGGGCATCGTCCACCAGCCGGCGCTTGCGGCGGCGGCGCGCCAGATCGCTTCGGCGTTGGAATCGCTCAATGTGACGCCGGTGCTCCTGCCCATCCCGGACGCGGAGGCGGGTAAGACGCTCGCCGTGTGCGGCGAGCTGTGGGACCAGCTGGGCGAGGCGAATTTTTCGCGCGCCGACGCGCTCATCGGCCTGGGCGGCGGCGCGGCGACGGACCTCGCCGGCTTCGTGGCCTCTGGCTGGATGCGCGGCATCAAGGTCATTCAAGCTCCCACGACGCTGCTGGCCATGGTCGACGCCGCCGTAGGCGGCAAGACCGGCATCAACACCGCAGCAGGCAAGAACCTCGTGGGCGCGTTCCATGAGCCGGACTCCGTTTTCGTGGATCTCAACCTCCTGCGCACGCTGCCGGAAGACGAGCTGCGCGCCGGCTCAGCGGAAATCATTAAGACCGGTTTCATCCACGATCCCGTCATCATCGAGCGTTATCTCGTAGATCCGGCTGCGTGCCTCGACGTGGACGGTTTCCTGCCCGAGCTGGTCACGCGCTCGATTACGGTTAAGGCCCACGTCGTGGGCCAGGACCTCAAAGAGTCGGGCCTGCGCGAAACCCTCAACTACGGCCACACCTTCGGCCACGCGGTCGAGCTGCGCGAGCACTACACCTGGCGCCACGGCAACGCCGTCGCGGTGGGCATGATGTTTATCGCGAATCTCTCGGCGGCGCGCGGGCTTATTACGCCTGAGCTGCTCTCAACGCACCGCGCTATTTTGACCGCGATAGGCTTGCCCACGACGTATGAGGGCGGCCACTTCGAGGAGCTTTACGCCGGCATGACGCACGATAAGAAGAACCGCGGCGGCCATATCCGCTTCGTCGCGCTCACGGATATCGGCGCGACGACGCGCATTGAAGACGCCACCGAGGATGAGATGCGTGCGGCGTACGAGGCCATTTCGGAGTAAAGGAGAATTCATGAAGATTGTCGTTCTCAACGGACCGAATCTCAACCGCTTGGGCAAGCGCCAGCCGGAGATTTACGGCTCGACGACGCTCGCGGACGTGGAGGCCATGGTCGCCGACCGCGCCGCCCAGCTGGGCCTGGAGGTCGAGTTTTTCCAGTCCAACCACGAGGGTGCCTTGATCGACCGAGTCCACGCCGCGGCGGACGCGAAGGCGGGCGTCATCATCAACCCCGGCGGCTTTACCCACACCTCGGTCGCCTTGCGTGACGCGCTGGCGGAGATTGCTGACGGCGCGGGCTTCGTCGAGGTCCACATCTCCAACGTCCACGCCCGCGAGGAATTTCGTCACTTCTCGTATTTGTCACCGATTGCGCGCGGCGTTATCGCGGGTCTCGGCACCTTTGGCTACCTCGCGGCGCTCGAATACTTCGCGCAGTCGGCGTAGGCGCAGCGGCGCGGCGTCAATTACCCCCAATCGAGCATTTCCGGCCGTGGACCGGGCTACCATAGAGGGCGTTCGTTTCGTCCGCACGAGACCCCGCGCGTCACGCGCTGGGGTCCCGGCCGTTGTATGACAGAGGAGACCACCATGGCCCTGGCTGATACCCGTTTTAGTAACCGTCGCCGCAAGCTCGCCGCGCAGCTCGCCGGCCAGCGCATCGACGCCATGCTGGTCACCCACCTCACGCACGTGCGCTACCTGTCCGGCTTTTCCGGATCCAACGGCGGCCTGCTGCTGCGCAAGGATCTCACGGCGACGATGGCGACGGACGGCCGCTACACCACGCAGATCGCCGAGGAGGTCCCGGATCTCAAGGCCATTCTGGGCCGCGCGGTAGGCGAGGAGCTGCTCAAGACCCTCACCGGCCCCATGCGCGTGGGCTACGAGGCGGACTACGTCTCCGTCTCCCAGCTGGAAAAGCTCACCGCAGCCGCGCCCTCCGATATCACGCTCGTGCCCGTCACCGGTGTTATCGAAGACATCCGTCTGGTCAAGGACCAGCACGAGTTGCGCCGCCTCACCGAGATCGCGGAGCTGGCCAACACGGCGCTCACCCAGCTCATCGACGCGGGCGAGCTCGCCGCGGGACGCACCGAGCGCCAGGTCGCCGCGGATCTCGAGTACCGCATGCGCACCCTCGGCTCGGAGCGCGTGTCCTTCGACACCATCGTTGCCTCCGGTCCGAACTCCGCGAAGCCGCACCACGGCGCGGACGACCGCGTTATTGAAAACGGCGACCTCGTCACCATCGACTTCGGCGCGCACCTCCGAGGCTTCAACTCGGACTGCACGCGTACCTTCGTCGTGGGCGAGGCCAACGACTTCGCCAAGGAAATCTACAACGTCGTGCTCGAGTCGCAGCTGGCCGGCGTGCGCGCCGCGGTGCCGGGCGCGAAGCTCGTCGACGTCGACGCCGCGAGCCGCACCGTCATCGAGGACGCAGGCTACGGCGAGTATTTCGTCCATTCCACCGGCCACGGCGTGGGTCTCGACGTCCACGAGGGGCCGTACGCTGCGAAGACCGGCACGGGCGAGCTGGCCGAGGGCATGACGCTTACCATCGAGCCGGGCATCTACGTGCCGGGTAAGGGCGGCGTGCGCATCGAGGACACGCTCATCATCACCTCGGGCGCGCCGCAGATCATTACGCAGTACCCGAAGGATATGCGCGAGATTTAATGCCTGCGTCCCCGTGCGCGGGTCCCATTCCAGCAGGGACCGTGCGCGGTGGTAGGCTTAGACACTGTTTTCACACGCCTATTCATTCGTAAAAGACCCAGGAGAAAAACCTTCCATGGCTGATACCACCGACTTTAAGAACGGCCTTGTCCTCAAGATGGACAACAAGCTGCAGCAGATTATCGAGTTCCAGCACGTCAAGCCGGGCAAGGGCCCTGCGTTCGTGCGCACCAAGCTCAAGGACGTCGTCACCGGTAAGGTCACGGATAAGACCTTCAACGCGGGCGTCAAGGTCGAGACCGCCACGGTCGACCGCCGCACGATGACCTACCTGTACAACGACGGCTCCAACTACGTCATCATGGACGACAAGACCTTCGAGCAGTTCGAGGTTCCGTTCGACAAGTTCGGTGACGCTGGCAAGTTCCTGCTGGAGAACATGCAGGTCCAGGTCTCCTTCCACGAGGGCGAGATCCTCTTCGGCGAGCTGCCCATCTCCGTCGACCTCAAGGTCGAGCACACCGAGCCGGGCCTGCAGGGCGACCGCTCCTCGGGCGGCACCAAGCCTGCCACCCTCGAGACCGGTGCTGAGATCCAGGTCCCGCTGTTTATCGAGATCGGCAACGTCCTCAAGATCGATACCCGCACCGGCGAGTACCTCTCCCGCGTCAATAACTAAGGCACCCCCTCGCTGTGAGTGATAAAGAGAAGTCGCGCGACATCAACTACAAGCGACACACCGCACGTTACCGCGCGCGTCGCCGCGCGGCCGACATCCTCTTCGAGGCCGAGACTCGCGATATCGATCCCGTCGCGATCGTGGAGGACCGCATTCAGCTTGCCCGCGACAAGGAGTCCGGTGTGGCTCCCATCGCGGAGTACACGGCAGAGATCGTCCGCGGCGCGGCCGAGGAACTCGACATTGTCGACGAGAATATCGCCCGCTTCCTCTCAGAGGACTGGGAGTTCCATCGCCTGCCGGCCGTCGACCGCGCCATCATGCGCGTCGCGGCGTGGGAGCTGCTGTTCAACCCAGACGTGCCCACGGCGACGGCCATCGTGGAAGGCGTCGAGCTCGCCAGCGAGTACTCGACAGACAAGGCGGCACCCTACGTGCATGCCGTCCTCGACGACATCGCCCAGTCGCGCTCGCTGTCGAACCCAATGAACGAGTCGGGTCTCGGAGAAGGCGAAGCCCCAGCAGACCACGAGGTTGCGGAGGCGCAGCCGCTCGACGAGTTCGGGGATCCTGAGTTCCCTCCGCTCGACGAGGACGATGCTGAGAAGTAACCGGCTGTGAGCCGAACCCACGCCGCTTGGCGTGGGTTTTCGCTTTTAGTAGTGGTGCGCGCAGTACGATGTTGCGCATGACTGTTGATTCCGAAGCTGCACTGGTGGACATGTGGCCGCCGTTTGGATTGCGCATTGCGGCGCGCGATGACCGGCACGAGATTGCTGTGCGCGTCCTGCGCGACGAAGACGTCGCGCGTATTGCAGGCGTGGGCGTCCACGACGTCTACGGCGACGATGTGCCCGAACACGCGTTTCCGTGGGTTTTCCATAATTCGCCGCAGTCTTCGGCGCAGCATCGCTGGTTTAACCGTGCGAACTTGAGCTCCGAAGAGTGGTCGCTCGACTTCTTGGTGACCGCAGGCGGCGAGCCTATTGGCGTCGTCGACATGCGTAGCAGCGACTTCGCGCATACGCGCGAGGTCAGCACCGGCTCGTGGGTCTTCCACCGGTTCCAGGGCCAAGGCTTCGGAACGTTGGTGCGCCATGCCGTCGCGCAGTTCTGCTTTGACCACCTGGGAGCGGCGAGCATTGCGAGTGACTGGGTCGTGGGGAACGCGGCATCGGAAAGCGTGTCTCGCAAGCTGGGCTACGAGCTGCTGCCGGACGACGGGGAGACCACGCCGTGCAGTCCGGAAGGTAAGCCTAGGCCCGTGCGACGCGGACGGCTGCGTGCCGCCGACTACACGCCGGCGGCGCGCGTCGAATGCGCGGGCCTTACGCCGCAGCTACGGACGATGCTGGGCGCTTGAGCTCGCGGTCGACCTGAGCGAGCGCCGACTTGATGACGGCGACGAAGCCTGCGACCTCGACGACGGGGAGGGCGAGCGTGCCGGCGGCGCTGAGCGCGCGGGCGGTAGCGGGGGCATCGGCAGCCTGGCGGGCGGCGAGAGTGAGCAGCAGGGACATGGCGCCCAGGCTGGTCGCGAGAAGGCTGCCGGTGACGTCCAGCTTGTTGTCGCGGCGCGTGGTCCACTCGGCGAAGCCAGCGACGGCTGCGGCGGGGAGGATGGAGCTCAGCATGGCGCGGGCGGGGCTCGTCCATTTCTTGGGGGCGAAGGTGGCTGACCACTTCTGGGGAAGCGGGCGACCGTCCTTGATGGCGGGGAGGACCGCTGCGGTGCTCAGGGCGAGGAGCGTCCACGGTGCGCCGCGCAGGACGGCGATCGTGGTGGCTGGGATGTGGGCCTCGAGGTCGGGGAGCGAGTCGTCGGGGCGGATGAGACCTAGGCGGCTGGCAATGGCGCCGATGTTGAAGTCCCAGCCGATGCCTGCGGCGCGCGGGACGAGGAGCTTCGGGTTCTCCGGTTCGAAGGCGCCGGGTCGCGCGGCGGGGTTGGTAAGGCCCGAGAAGTCGGCCGGGATACCGAGGAAACGGTGGGTGGTGGGATCGTAGAGTTTCATGGTTACTGCCCTTTCAGGATGGTGTCGACGATCGTGGTGAGGGTCTGCCATTCGGCGGTGAGAGCGGCGAGCTGAGTGCGGCCCGCGTCGGTGACGACGTAGACCTTGCGTGGTGGCCCGCTGGGGGATTCCTCCCAGCGGCTGGTGAGGTATCCGGCTTTCTTTAGACGCGCGAGGAGCGGGTAGAGGGTGCCGGAGGAGACCTCGAGCCCTTGCGCGTTGAGCCGCTCGAGAAGCGCGCCTCCGTAGCCGGGGCTGACGTGAAGGGAACGCAGAACGATGAGTTCCAACACGCCTTTGCGAAGCTGTGTATCTGCCATGCAAGCTCCTTTGTTGTGCCAACTACTATGTATTACATCGTAGCGTGATTCGAGGCAAAAGGGAAGGGCTCACGCTTACAGTGGGGGAATGTCGACATTTAAGATTGCCGACGCGCTAGCGCTGCGCGCCGGAAAGAACGTCGAGCTGTCCTCCGTCGATCCGAGCTCCACGCCGGGCTTTGACGGAGACAAGGACGAACTGGCCGCGCGCCCCAGTCACTACGACGAGGAGCTCTACGCCAATGGTCGTGCCTACGGGGAGAAGGCCCCCTCGGTGCTCGTCATTCTGCAGGGCATGGACACCTCCGGCAAGGGGGTGTCATTCGCCACGTGTTCAGTACGTTTGATCCGCAGGGCACGGACTCCGTGGGCTTTGGCAAGCCGACCGAGGAAGGGATGAAGCACGACTTTCTCTGGCGCATCCGCAAGCACGACCCCAAGCCGGGCCACGTGGTCGCGTTTGACCGATCGCACTACGAGGATGTGCTGATCCAGCGTGTCCACACATGGGTTGATGAAGACGAGATCGACCGCCGCTTTGAGGCCATCAAGGACTACGAACGTGAGCTCGCCAAGTCCGGCGTCCACATCATTAAGGTTTTCCTGCACCTGTCGAAGAAGGCGCAGAAAGAGAACCTCCTCGAGCGCGCCGAGCGTGAGTACAAGTTCTGGAAGTACGACCCGTCCGACGTCGAGGAACGCGCCTATTGGGATGATTACATGGCCGCCTATAAGGACGCCATTCGATGCACCGATGCCTACCACGCGCCGTGGTGCGTCATCCCCACGGACAATAAGAAGTACGCGCGCATGGCGCTCATGTTCCTCATCGTCGACGTGCTGCGTCACCCGGACCTGCCATGGCCGGCGGCGGAGTGTGATCCAGAGACCGTGCGCACGCGTATCGAGGAGTCTTAGGTGGTACATATCCCTTCAGGACATATAACGGGCCCGCTCGGTGCGGCGGGCAGAGCTTATATGTGCTGAAGGGATTTTTTGGATGAGCGTGTGAGCGGGTGTGCGTATTACTCGGCGTCGCGCTCCTGGACGGTGCGGGCGAATTCGTTGAAGTTGTCGAGCGTGCCCAGCAGTGCTTCCTGCGCCGCGAAGACGGCGTAGTTAAGTGCGTGGAAGAGTTGATCATCGTTCATGCCCGGGCCGGCCGTGAACGTGGCGTCGCCGCGCAGCTCCGCGTGTCCGTCCACGTCGCCCACGAGCGCGCGGCCGTCGAAGGCGGCGGCATTGAGCTCGTTGGTGATGACGTGGAAGACCGGGGCGATCTCGGCGAAGTCGAGTTCGGTGGGCAGGACGCATTCGACGCGCACGAGCTCGTCGGTGATGCTAAACACCCAGTCAAGGTCGTTGCGCTGAGCGACGGCCATATTCGGAGTCTCGGGGTGGGCGACGGCGCCAAAGTCGTCCTCGTTGAGCGAGGCAATGACGCGCTCGAGGGTGACGGCGGGAAGGTCAGTGTGGGAGAAGAATTCGTAGGGGTTCTCGAACTCTGGTGCTTGCTGAGTTGCATCAGTCATGAACTAGTCCTCCTCGTTCCACGTGACGGCCTGGGGGAAGGCCTGCGCGACGGCCTCAAAAGCGGCGGAGAAGCTGCCAAAGACGCTCAGGATGAACGTGCCCAGCTGGTTGCGGCTGAGGCCTTCGCCGATGGCCATCGCACGGTTGCCGTTGATGACGATCTGCTCGGTGGGGTGCTTGCCCTGACCGTCGCTGAAGGCGTAGCTCAGCGTCGGCGCAACCATCTGCCAGTTGAAGTCCGCAATGATGGGCGCGACAGTTTCCTCCGCGGACGCGTCGAGGCGGCCCTCCCACGTCGCAAAGGCGCTCAGGGTGTCATCCTGAATGTCGAAGTGGATGGTGAGATGCGGCAGGCCGGTCTGGAGGACGATGCGCTCGTCCTCCGGCGCGGCGGCCGCAGCATCGGCATCCGTGTCGGTCTCGGGGTCAGTCTCGGAGTCGTTGGGCGCCGAGACGAGCACGTAGTCTGCGCCGAGGAGCTCGAAGATCTCCACGAGGCGGTGAATGTTGACGGGCTGTACCTCGGTGTCGGCCGCGTGAGACGGAGCGTTGGAGGCCATTGCTATTCGCCGTTCTGAGCCTGGTTGGCGGCTTCAGAACCGAGTTTTGCCATCTCCTCTGCGGCGGCGACCATGGCATTCTGGGCGCCGATGACGCCGTCGACGGCGGCCTTGAGGGCGGCGGCGAGCTGCGTGTCGTTCATGCCGGCGGCGACCGGAATGTCGCGCTCGGTGCGCACGACGAGCGAGTCGTCGAAATCAGTGATGGCGGCGCGGGCACCCATCTGCACCGAGTTGATCTGGTTGGCGGCGAGGAAGAGACCGGCGTCCGCCTGCGAGAAGGTCGCGTCCGTTTGCACGTCGCAGCGGACGATGAGAACGGAGTCGAGCACTGCGAATAGGCAGGGCAGACCGTTGAGGTTCGCCGTGGCGGAGTCGTCGCGGCCCTCGATCTTGTCGAGGGTGACGTCGAAGGTCGCCATGGCGTCGATAACGCGCTCGAGCGTCACGACGGGCAACGAATTCGGATCCTCCGGGTTGAGGGTCTGCTGATTAGTCATGCTTGTGTTCCTCCCAGGTCACGAGCTGCGGGTACTGCGATTCGATGAAGGTCCACGCCTCCAGGATGGAGTTGAGCGAGGACATGACGAAGGCGCCGAGCTGATTGCGGGAAACGCCCTCGGAGATGGTGAGCTCGCGCACGGCGGAGACGACGAGTGCCTTCTCGTCCGCGCCGCCTTCGTAGAAGCGCAGCGTGGGCGCGAAGTGCTCGGCGTTCCACTGGTTGATGTGGGTGAGGATGGTCGGGCCCTCGGAAACCGGTACCTGGCCGCGCCAGATGGAGTCGATGATGAGGGTGTCCTCGCGCACCTGCATGGCAATCGCGGTGTTCGCGAAGCCGGAGCGGAAGACCTCGACGGTCGAGCCGTCCTCGTGCTGGTGCTCCTCGGTGCGGTACTGCAGTCCTTGCTGGTCAAAAATCTCCGCGATACGGGCGACCGTCGCGGGGGATACCTCGGTATCCGGCAGGATCTTCTGCTCGGGTGAAGTCACGTGAATCCTTAACTTGTGTCGATAGAGTGCGCCCACCAGCTTAAGGCATGCGGGCGTGTGGCGTGGCGAGCGGCCTTAGACGGCAGGCAGCGCGACGAGTTCCTCGCCGCCAAGCTCGTGGGCGAGCGCCGCGGCTATCGTCTCGAAGCGGTACGTGTGGTTCGCAGGCGTGAGCTTCTCGCTCGCGACGCGCTGGTTCGCCAGCGCCAGCTCCTGAGCACCCTCGCGGCCGAGCAACAGGGCCGGACCGAGGGTGGGGATGGGGATGATAGCGGGACGGCCGAGCTCCTTTGCCAGCAGATGCGCCATGTCGCGGTTGAGAACGGGTTCCGGCCCTACGGCGTTGACGGGGCCGGTGAGCGCGTCGTCGATCGCGGCACGGAAATAGATATCGGTGAGGTCGTCGTGCGCGATCCAACTCAGCCAAAAGTCGCCGTCGCCGAAGGTGCCGCCCAGGCCTGTGTGGAAGAGCGCGCGGAGCAGCGGAAGCAACCCGGCGTTGCCGGTGAGCGCGACGCCGGTGCGGACCTGGACAACGCGGGCGGCATCGGCAGCAGGCGCCGTGGCGGCCTCCCAGTTGCGGCAGACCTCGGCCAAGAAGCCGTCGCCGGAGTCCGAGGACTCCGTAAGGAGCTCATCGCCACGGTCAGGGCCGTAGTAGCCGATGGCGGAGGCGGAGACGAAGGTCTTGACAGACTGCGTGCGGGAGACCAGCTCTGCGAGCTTGCGCGTGGGACCCACGCGGGAGTCGCGTATGGCCGCCTTGTGGGAGTCGTTGAAGCGGCCGAAAATGGGCTCGCCGGCCAAGTGAATAAGGACGTCGGCGTCCGCGAGGAGATCGGGCGCAGGATTCGCGGGGTTCCAGACGCGTTGGCCCTCTTTGGCCTTGGAACGCACGAGCTGGATGACGGTGTGACCGGCGGTGGTGAGCTGTGCCGTCAGGGCACGACCCACGGCGCCGCGGGAGCCGGTCATAGCGACGGTAAGCGGGCGGGCCGCACCGTTGATACTCTGCACTCGCGCGAGGAAGTCGAAGTCCGCGATGAGCTGGCGCTGGCGGTAGGCAAACATCGGCGTCAGCGCCGATGCCGGAATACGCGTGTCGACGGTGTCGGTGATGAGTGTGCGCTCGCCTCGCAGGGCGGCGCTGGCCGTCTCAAAGTCCGCGAAGGTATGGGTGTGACGCCAGTTCGCGAGCTTGCGCATGGGCGCGTTGATACACACGTCGGCGAAGCTGCGGCCGCGCTGGTAGCGGGAGAGATCGTGGCGCGCGACCCATGTGAGACCCGCAGGAAAGCCGAGGACCGTGGTGCCATCGGAGAGCCGTTCGGCCTGGCGGCGCGGGGTCACGGGCAAGAAAGGCGGGGTAAGACGCGCTAAGGCGCCGGGGCGAGTGTGCCATTGCCACACGAGCTCGCGGGGTGCGTCGATGACGTGGGAAGCCTCAAAACTCAACGGGGTGGATTCTTCCTTGGACGGGGAGGACGCGCGGCGGCGCCGTAAGAACTCCGTCCACTCTAGTCGAGGTACCCCCATTACGGCGGGTGGGTGCTACAGTTGGAGTCGTTCGATTTGAGGACACACATATATAGGCATCCTTTAAAGACCGCACCGTGAGGCGGGGAAGGAGGTCACGATGAGTGTTGATAACGCTACCGCGGACGCAACTGAGCTGCTCAGCTCGGATGACGTCGCGCGCACCGTTGCACGCATCGCGCACCAGATCATTGAAAAGACGGCGCTCGATTCGGCCGACGCACCACGCGTCGTGCTACTTGGCATTCCCTCTGGTGGCGTGCCGTTGGCGGAGCGCCTGGCTGAAAAAATCAAGGAATTCTCGGGGGTGGAAATTCCGGCCGGGGCACTCGATATCACCTTGTACCGCGACGATCTCCGCGGCAAGCCGCACCGCGCGTTGCGCCCCACGCTGATCCCCGACGGCGGCATTAATAACGCCACGGTCATCCTTGTCGATGACGTGTTGTATTCGGGACGCACCATCCGCGCAGCACTCGATGCCCTGCGCGACATTGGACGCCCGGACATCATCCAACTCGCCTGCCTCGTTGACCGTGGCCACCGCGAGGTGCCCATCCGCGCCGATTACGTGGGCAAGAATATTCCCACGGCCCGCGACGAGGATGTCACCGTCTTCATCGAGGCCATTGACGGCCGCGATGCGGTTGTTTTAACGCGCAAAGCAGAAGAGGACAAGTAAATGAAGCACCTCATCGATATCGCGGATCTCACGGCAGACGAGATCCTGGGGCTCATGGACGAGGCCGACCGCTTCCGCGAGGCCATTAATGGCCGCGAAGTGAAGAAGCTGCCCACCCTGCGCGGGCGCACGGTTTACACCCTGTTCTATGAGAACTCCACGCGTACCCGTTCTTCCTTCGAGACGGCCGGCAAGTGGATGTCCGCGGACGTCATCAATATCTCCGCGGCGAGCTCGTCGGTGAAGAAAGGCGAGTCCCTCAAGGACACCGGCTTGACTATTTCGGCGATTGGCACGGATGCCATCATCATTCGCCACCCGTCCTCGGGCGCAGCAAAGCAGCTCGCTGGCTGGGTCGCCCCCAATGGCGACGGCCCGTCCGTCATCAATGCCGGCGACGGCGCGCACCAGCACCCCACGCAGGCACTGCTCGACGCCACCACCATGCGCCAGCGTCTCGGGCTTTCCGATGCCGCCTCCTTCCGAGGCTTGCGCGTCAAAATCGTGGGCGATTGCCTCCACTCCCGCGTCGTGCGGTCCAACGTCGACCTGCTCACCACGCTCGGCGCCGAGGTCACCCTCGTCGCCCCGCCTACGCTTATGCCGTTTGGCGTGGAGAAGTGGCCGGTGCGCGTCTCCTATGACTTCGACGCCGAGCTTGTCGATGCCGACGTGGTCATGATGCTGCGCGTCCAAGCCGAGCGCATGAACGGCGGCTTCTTCCCGTCTCACCGCGAATACGCGGCGCTTTACGGCCTGTCCAAGGACCGTGCGAAGAAGATGCAGGACCACGCCATCGTCATGCACCCAGGTCCCATGCTGCGCGGCATGGAGATCAACTACGCGGTCGCGGATCAACCGCGCTCCGCTGTTTTGCAGCAGGTCAACAACGGCGTGCACGTGCGCATGGCCGTCCTGTTTACCCTCCTGGCCAACGGCGAGAATGCTGGATTCTAACCGGTTCGAGTACAGAAAGACGTTCAGTAGATTATGACTTCACCTGAGAACTTCCCGGCGACCGGTGGCCTGTCCGCACCCGCCGCCGGCACGCTGCTTATCACCAACGTCCGCCCGTATGGCGAGGGCGAGCCCGTCAACGTGCTCGTGCGTGACGGTTTCATCGAGTCTGTGAACGCCGACGCGGACGCGAGTGCAGACCGCGTCGTGGACGGCGAGGGCCACGTGCTTCTGCCGGGCCTCGTGGACATGCACGTGCACCTGCGCGAGCCGGGCCGCGAGGATACCGAGACCATCGAGACCGGCTCTCGCGCCGCGGCAAAGGGCGGCTTCACGGCCGTGTTTACCATGGCGAACACCATGCCGGTGATGGATCAGCCCATCATCGCCGAGTCTGTGTGGGCCAAGGGCCAGGCGCTCGGCGTGTGCGACGTCCACCCGGTGGGCTCCATCACGAAGGGCCTCGAGGGCAAGACCATTACCGAGTTCGGCATGATGAAGAACTCGGACGCCAAGGTCCGCATGTTCTCCGACGACGGCAAGTGCGTCCAGGACCCGCAGATCATGCGTCGCGCCCTCGAGTACGCCAAGGGCCAGGACGTCCTGCTCGCGCAGCACGCCGAGGATTCCCGTATGACCGAGGGTGCTGTCGCCCACGAGGGCGAGGTCGCCGCACGCCTGGGCCTGCGTGGCTGGCCGCGCGTCGCCGAGGAATCGATCGTGGCGCGCGACGCGCTGCTTGCACGCGACTACGGCAATCGCATGCACATCTGCCACGCTTCGACGACGGGTACGGTGGAGCTGCTCAAGTGGGCGAAGGGCCAGGACATTCCGCTCACCGCCGAGGTCACCCCGCACCACCTCATGCTCACCGACGAGAAGATCGCCGACTACGACGGACTCTTCCGCGTCAACCCGCCGTTGCGCGAGGAGCACGATGCCCTCGCACTGCGCGATGCGCTGCTCGACGGCACCATCGACTGCGTCGCCACGGACCACGCGCCGCACGGCTCGGAAGACAAGTGCGTGGAGTTCGAGCACGCCAAGCCCGGCATGCTGGGCCTCGAGTCCTCGCTCGCCGTCATCGCGAAGGTCTTCGTCGAGTCCGGCCTGGCCGACTGGCGCTTCGTCGCTCGCGTCATGTCCGAGCGACCGGCCGAAATCACCCGCTTGCCGGGCCACGGTCGCCCGATCGCGGTGGGGGAGCCGGCAAACCTCACCATCGTCGACCCGCAGCGCCCCTGGACCTCGGACGTCGAGCACCTCGCGTCCAAGGCCGAGAACAACCCGTACGCTGGCGAGCACTTCAACGCCCGCGTCACGCACACCTTCCTGCGCGGCTCGCTCACGTACGACGTGGCTGCTGACGAATCTGCTGCCGAGTAGGCGGAACCAGACCATAATGAATAGCACAACCCGATCTACATCACAGAACGCAACATCAAAGGATGAAACCTTGACTTCTGCTCCTATCCCCGCCGTGCTCGTTCTTGCCGATGGCAAGGTCTTCCGCGGCTTCGGCTTTGGCAAGACCGGCACCACGCTCGGCGAGGCAGTGTTCACCACCGGTATGACCGGTTACCAGGAGACCATGACCGACCCGTCCTACCACCGCCAGATCGTGGTCGCGACGTCGCCGCAGATTGGCAACACCGGTTGGAACGACGAGGACGACGAGTCGCACGGCTCGAAGATTTGGGTCGCCGGCCTCGTTATCCGCGACCTTGCACACCGCGTCTCTAACTGGCGTGCGGCGCGCTCGCTGCCTGAGGAGATGGAGAAGCAGGGCATCGTCGGCATCCGCGGCATCGACACCCGCGCTCTTGTGCGCCATCTGCGCAACTTCGGCTCCATCGCCGCCGGCGTCTTCTCCGGCGAGGCTGCCGAGCGCCCCGTCGAGGAGCTGCTCGCCGAGGTCAAGGCACAGCCGTCTATGGCGGGCCTCGACCTGGCCGAGGACGTCTCCACCACTGAGCCCTACACCGTCCCGGCGGAGGGGGAGAAGAAGTTCACCGTCGTCGCCTATGACATGGGCATTAAGACCTCGACGCCGAATAACTTCGCCAAGCGCGGCATCGAAACCGTCGTCGTTCCGGCGAATACGCCCTACGAGGACATCAAGCAGTACAACCCAGACGGCGTGTTCGTCTCCAACGGCCCGGGTGACCCAGCCACCGCAGACAAGATGGTCGCCATCACCCGCGACATCCTCGCGTCTGGCACCCCGTTCTTCGGCATCTGCTTCGGTAACCAGATTCTGGGCCGCGCACTTGGGCTGAACACGTACAAGCTCAAGTTCGGCCACCGCGGCATCAACGTGCCGGTGAAGAACCACCTCACGGGCAAGATCGATATCACCGCACAGAACCACGGCTTCGCGCTCGAAAACCCGGCTGGCGAGGGCAAGCCCGCCGGCGGCGCCGAGTTCGACACCGACTTCGGCCCGGCTCTCGTGACGCACACCTGCCTCAACGACGACGTCGTTGAGGGTGTGGCGCTCAAGTCCGGCATGGCCTTCTCCGTGCAGTACCACCCGGAATCCGCCGCCGGCCCGCACGACGCCAACCCGCTGTTTGACCAGTTCATCCAGCTTATGGACGACCACAAGTAAGCAACCAGGAAAAGGGAAGAGAAAGAAATTCATGCCTAAGCGCAACGACATCAACCACGTCCTGGTCATCGGTTCTGGCCCGATCGTTATTGGTCAGGCCTGCGAGTTTGACTACTCCGGCACCCAGGCCTGCCGCGTCCTCAAAGAAGAAGGCCTGCGCGTTACGCTCATCAACTCCAACCCGGCCACCATCATGACCGACCCGGAGTTCGCGGACCACACCTACATCGAGCCCATCGATCCGGCCTACATCGAGAAGGTCTTCCAGAAGGAAATCGAAGAGGGCCACAAGATCGACGCCGTGCTCGCCACCTTGGGCGGCCAGACGGCGCTCAACGCGGCCATCCAGCTCGACCGTGCTGGCATCCTTGAGAAGTACGGCATCGAGCTCATCGGCGCGGACATTCCGGCCATCGAGCGCGGCGAGGACCGCCAGATGTTCAAGGACATCGTGGCCTCCGTCGGCGGCGAGTCCGCGCGCTCCCGCGTGTGCCACAACATGGACGAAGTCCACGAGACCGTCAAGGAACTGGGCTTGCCCGTCGTCGTCCGCCCGTCGTTTACCATGGGTGGCTTGGGCTCCGGTCTGGCGTTTAACAACGAAGACCTCGACCGCATCGCCGGCGGTGGCTTGGCCGCCTCGCCGGAAGCCAACGTACTCATCGAGGAGTCCATTCTCGGCTGGAAGGAATTCGAGCTCGAGCTTATGCGCGATGGTGACGACAACGTGGTCGTCATCGCGTCCATCGAAAACGTCGACGCCCTGGGCGTTCACACCGGCGACTCCGTCACGGTCGCCCCGGCGCTTACCCTCACGGACCGCGAGTACCAGAAGATGCGTGACCTCGGCATCGCCATCATTCGCGCCGTCGGCGTCGATACCGGCGGCTGCAACATCCAGTTCGCCGTGAACCCGAACGACGGCCGCATCATCGTCATCGAGATGAACCCGCGCGTGTCCCGTTCCTCCGCGCTGGCGTCCAAGGCCACCGGTTTCCCGATCGCGAAGCTCGCTGCCAAGCTCGCCATCGGCTACACCCTCGACGAGGTCACCAACGACATTACCGGCGTGACCCCGGCCGCCTTCGAGCCGACCCTCGACTACGTCATCGTTAAGTCTCCGCGCTTCGCCTTCGAGAAGTTCCCGGGTGCGGACGACACGCTCACCACCACCATGAAGTCCGTGGGCGAGGCCATGGGTATCGGCCGCAACTACATTGCGGGCCTCAACAAGGTCATGCGTTCCATGGAAACCAAGATGGCTGGCTTCTGGACCCGACCGGACGAGTACTTCGCGGGCGACCGCGCCACCGACGTCGAGGCCGTTCTCAAGGACCTCGAGACCCCGACCGAGGGCCGCATGTACGACGTCGAGCTCGCCCTGCGCCTGGGCGCGACCGTCGAGCAGGTCTTCGAGCACTCCATGATTGACCCGTGGTTCCTTGCCGAGCTCAAAGCCCTCGTCGACTTCCGCGAGCGGCTTGCCGATGCCCCCGTGCTCGACGAAGACCTCCTGCGCGAGGCCAAGTACATGGGCCTGTCTGACGCTCAGATTGCCGCCGTGCGCCCCGAGTTCGCGGGCGAGGACGGCGTGCGCCGCCTGCGTTGGTCGCTGGGCATTCGCCCGGTCTACAAGACGGTTGATACGTGTGCCGGCGAGTTCGAGGCGCAGACGCCGTACCACTACTCGGCCTACGAGCTCGACCCGAATGCAGAGTCCGAAGTTGCCGAGCAGCGCGACCGCGAAAAGGTCATCATCTTGGGCTCCGGCCCGAACCGCATCGGCCAGGGCATTGAGTTCGACTACTCCTGTGTCCACGCAGCCCTCGAGCTCTCCCGCGCGGGCTACGAGACCGTCATGGTCAACTGCAACCCGGAGACCGTCTCCACCGACTACGACACGGCCGACCGCCTCTACTTCGAGCCGCTGACCTTCGAAGACGTCATGGAGGTCTACAACGCCGAGGCTACCTCCGGCACCGTCGCGGGCGTCATCGTCCAGCTCGGCGGACAGACCCCGCTGGGCCTCGCGGAGAAGCTCACCGAGGCTGGCGTCCCGGTTGTCGGCACCACGGCCGACGCCATCAACCTCGCCGAGGATCGTGGCGAGTTTGGCCAGGTGCTTAGCCGTGCGGAGCTCCCGGCACCGGCGTTCGGCACCGCCACCTCCTTCGACGAGGCCAAGGCTGTCGCCGCGGAAATCGGCTACCCGGTGCTCGTGCGTCCGTCCTACGTCCTGGGCGGCCGCGGCATGGAGATCGTCTACGACGAGGCCTCCCTGCAGGATTACATCGACCGCGCCACCGAGATCACCTCGGACCACCCGGTGCTCGTCGACCGCTTCCTCGATAACGCCATCGAGATTGACGTCGACGCGCTGTGCGACGGCGACGAGGTCTACCTGGGCGGCGTTATGGAGCACATCGAGGAAGCCGGCATTCACTCCGGCGACTCTTCCTGTGCGCTTCCACCGATGACGCTCGGCCCGGAGGACATTGAGAACGTCCGCGAGTCCACGCGCAAGTTGGCCCACGGCATTGGCGTCAAGGGCCTCATGAACGTCCAGTACGCGCTCAAGGACGACATCCTCTATGTCATCGAGGCCAACCCGCGTGCTTCGCGCACCGTGCCATTCGTCTCCAAGGCGACGGGCGTGCAGATGGCGAAGGCCGCCGCGCGCATCATGATGGGCGCCTCCATCAAGGAGCTGCGTGCCGAGGGCGTGCTGCCGGAGAACTACGACGGCGGCTCGCTGCCGCTCGATCACCCCATCGCGGTCAAGGAAGCCGTCCTGCCGTTCAACCGCTTCCGTCGCCCGGATGGCCAGCCGCTCGATACGCTGCTCAGCCCGGAGATGAAGTCCACCGGCGAGGTCATGGGCTTGGCCAGCAACTTCGGCGCGGCTTACGCCAAGGGCGAGCTCGCCGCGTTCGGTGCGCTGCCCACCGAGGGCACCATCTTCGTCTCCGTCGCCAACCACGACAAGCGCATGCTCATTTTCCCGATTCAGCGCCTGGCGCTCATGGGCTTCGAAATCGTCGCTACCCGCGGTACCGCCCAGATGCTGCGCCGCAACGGCGTCGAGTGCGAGGTCGCGGTCAAGGTCTCCGAGAACCCCGAGGGCAAGGCCACCATTCGTGACCAGATCCTCTCCGGCGACATCGACCTGGTGCTCAACACCCCGGCCGGTTCGGCAGGCGCTCGCCACGACGGCTACGAGATTCGTACGGCTGCCGTCAAGGCTGGCATCCCGTGCGTGACCACGGTCCAGGGTGTTACGGCCGCGGTCCAGGGCATCGAGGCCCTGCGCCAGGGCAACCTCACCGTGCGTTCCCTCCAGGAGCTCGAGCATGCCCCAGCCAAATAACTCCGTCACCGAGCACAGCGCGGTGACGCGGAGCGATGCGACGTTCGGTGAGCGTCTCGTCGCCGCCGGCCGCGATCGTGGGCGTCTGTGCGTGGGCATTGACCCACACGCTCACCTGCTCGAGGCCTGGGGCCTCGACAACACCGTCGATGGCCTTCGCACGTTCACGCAGACGTGTGTCGAGGCGTTTGCCGAGACGGCTGCGGTGGTCAAGCCGCAGGTCGCGTTCTTCGAGCGCTTCGGCTCGCAGGGCTTCGCGGTTCTCGAGCGCGCGCTCGCGGACCTGCGCGACGCGGGCTGCCTCACGATTGCGGACGCCAAACGCGGCGACATCGGCAG
The DNA here is from genome assembly GCF_001563605.1 of Corynebacterium sp. CMW7794. NCBI lineage: Bacteria > Bacillati > Actinomycetota > Actinomycetes > Mycobacteriales > Corynebacteriaceae > Corynebacterium > Corynebacterium sp. CMW7794. Next base: position 54,722 of record NZ_KQ961781.1, on the reverse strand, counting down.
CACCATGGTCGGCTACGCGGATGCGTGGCTGGGGGAGACCTCGCCGCTGCGCGCAGACTCGGTGACGGTCTCGCCGTATCTCGGCATTGGCGCGCTGGCACCGGTCTTCGAGACGGCCGAGCGTGTGGGCGGCGGCGTCTTCGTCCTCGCCGCGACGTCGAACCCGGAGGCTGTCGAGCTGCAGTCCATCACGGACGCGGACGGCCGCACCATCGCCCAGCGCATGGTCGACGAGGCGGCAACGTATAACGCGCCGCACGCGGCTGTTGGACGCCCCGGCAACGTCGGTGTCGTCGTCGGCGCGACCCTCGCGCAGCCGCCGGTCCTCGACGCCCTGGGCGGCCCGGTGCTCTTGCCGGGCGTCGGCGCGCAGGGGGCATCGGCAAGCGACGTGCTCGCTATTACCCAGGCGGCGCCGGAGCTTGGCTTTGCCAATGTTTCGCGCTCCGTCCTGCGCCACGGGCCGAGCGTCGACGCGCTGTGCGACGCGGTGCGCAGCCAGGCCGCGGAGTTTAGAGCGGAAGCCTAGAGTTTTTACCGCCTTGAGCAGCCCGGATGCAGGCCATCCGGGCTCTTTGTGCGTTTTCGGGCCGGAGTATTTGCGCAGGTAGGGGAGTTTTTTCAAGAAAATTCCAGCTCGATTTAATCCTTAGGCCGTTGTGCTGGTATTTTATGACACGCAGCGCGATGACGTGCCACAACGTCGCACTAGTGGCGGCGCGTTCGGCCCTGTTATCGTCGCAGGAACAAAACCGGTGCTAGGATTGCCAGAAGTCGGTATGCTTCCATGGATGTAACTTGCACGAGTTGCCCCGTTGAGAGGCAGTTTTTACCGAGAACTTCGGCGCCTGTAGCGCCAAGCAGACCCATTAATCACCTAGAAATATCGGAGGATACCGAAGTGGCACTCCCTAAGTTGACTGACGAGCAGCGCAAGGAAGCACTCGCAAAGGCCGCTGAGGCCCGTAAGGCTCGTGCTGAGCTGAAGGCAGCACTCAAGCGCGGCGAGACCAACCTCAAGGAGGTCCTGGAGAAGGCCGAGACCGACGAGATCATCGGCAAGACCAAGGTGTCCGCACTCCTCGAGGCTCTCCCGAAGGTCGGCAAGGTCAAGGCCAAGGAGATCATGGACAACCTCGAGATCGCTCAGACCCGCCGTCTGCGCGGCCTGGGCGACCGTCAGCGTCGTGCCCTGCTCGAGCACTTCGGCTACGAGTCCTAAACCCCGGACCTAGAAGAAGGCAGAAGTGTCTGGAGCACAAACACACGGTGAGCTCGTCGTTCTGGCGGGCCCTGCCGGCGTGGGTAAGTCCTCTGTGGTCCAGCGCCTGCGCAACGACGTAGACCAGCTCTACTTCAGCGTGTCCATGACGACGCGCCAGCCCCGTCCCGGCGAACGCGATGGGGTCGACTACTTCTTCGTTACTCCGGAGGAGTTTCAATCTCAGATCGATTCCGGCTCCATGCTGGAATGGGCAGAGATTCACGGAGGCCTGCAGCGTTCTGGAACGCCGGCAGGCCCTGTGGCGGAGGCCCGCGCGGCCGGCCGTCCCGTGCTGGTGGAAGTAGACCTGGCGGGTGCACGCAACGTCAAGCTTGCGTTGCCCGATGCTCACACTGTCTTCCTGGCTCCGCCGTCCTGGGAGGTGCTCGTCGAGCGTCTCACCGGCCGCGGTACGGAAACGCCGGAGGTCATTGAGCGCAGGCTGCAGACAGCCCGCAAGGAGCTGGCGGCACAAGATGAGTTCGACACCGTCATCGTCAACGAAAATCTCGATGACGCCGTCGCAGCTATCAGTGCTATCCTGCAAGGAGAGTCCGCTTAAGCTGCGGAGACTGCCCAAAGAATTCTTTCACAACCACAATTGACGAAAAGGTGCATGTGACTAACGTGACCGCCGTGAACAACGAGGCCAAGGTCGAGCCGGTCTTCGATCCGCCCACGGGCATTACCGCCCCACCGATCGATGAGCTGCTGGAGAAGGTCTCTTCCAAGTACGCGCTGGTTATCTTCGCCGCGAAGCGCGCGCGACAGATCAACAGCTACTACCAGGAGCAGGACGACGGCGTCTTCGAGTTCGTCGGCCCGCTGGTAACCCCGGAGCCGGGCGAGAAGCCGCTGTCTATCGCCCTGCGCGAGATTCAGGCTGGCCTCCTCGACCACGAGGAAGGAAAGTAAGCCGCTCGCTCCGTCGCGACCACCCCGCGTCTACCCGTTTCACGGGCCGGACGCGGGGTTTCGCGTAGTATTGGCCCGTGACTTCTTCCGCTTCTGCATTACCTCGAAAAATTGTTGTCGGCGTCGCCGGAGGCATTGCCGCCTATAAAGCCTGCCATCTCGTGCGCGACTTGAAAGAGCATGGCGACGACGTGCGCGTCGTGCCTACGCCCAACGCGTTGCAGTTTGTCGGTGCCGCGACTTTCGAGGCCCTGTCCGGCCATCCTGTCTCCACGACGGTCTTCGATGCCGTCGACGAGGTCCAGCACGTCAACGTGGGCCAGCATGCCGATGCCGTCGTTATCGCGCCCGCTACCGCCGACGTCCTTGCACGCCTCGTGGCCGGACGCGCCGATGATTTGCTCACTGCGACGGTGCTCGTGGCCACGTGTCCTGTCATTGTCGTGCCTGCCATGCACACGGAGATGTGGAACAACCCGGCCACGCGGGAGAACGTCGCCACGCTCCGCCGCCGCGGTGTGACCGTCATGGAGCCCGCACATGGCCGACTCACGGGCAAGGACTCTGGCCCAGGACGCCTGCCGGAGCCGTCCCAGATTGCGGAGTTTGTCCGCACGGAGCTCGCCGGTTATCGCACGCCCTTCGACTGGGAGGGTCGTCGCGTGCTTATCTCGGCTGGCGGCACCCAGGAGAACGTGGACCCAGTGCGTTATATTGGCAACCGTTCGTCGGGGCGCCAGGGCTATGCGTTGGCGGAGATTGCCGCGCAGCGTGGCGCGCGCGTGACCATCGTGGCTGGCGCGACGGACGTGTTGGAGACTCCCTCGGGCGCAGAGATTGTACGCGTGGGCTCGACGCGGGAGATGGAAGCCGCCATGAACGAGCGCGCGCCGGAGGCCGACGTCATCATCATGGCTGCGGCTGTGGCGGACTACCGTCCCGCGGACGTCGCCGACTCGAAGATGAAGAAGGGGAGCGCGGACGAAGAGCTTGCGACGCTGCACCTCGTGGAGAATCCGGACATCCTCAAAGGGCTCGTCGCGCGCCGCGACGCCGGTGAGCTCAAAGACGGCGTCGTCATCGCTGGCTTCGCTGCGGAGACGGGCGATGCGATGCATTCGGCGCTCGATTACGCGCGCGCGAAGTTTGAACGCAAGGGCTGCGACGTGCTCATGGCGAATGAGGTCGGCGTGGGCAAAGTACTCGGCCAGACGACGAACTCGGGCTGGATTCTGCGTCGCGGTGCTGAGCCGACCGTTGTGGAGCTGGGCAGTAAACAGGTGGTCGCGGCCCAGATCTTGGATGCCGTGAATGCAATTGCCTCGGAGTAGGCCGCGTTAATTGCCAAGATAGACCGCTTGGTCTAATATTGCCCTTTGTCAACGCTTGGGGCCAGAACCATGCGCCGTCTATTCACCCCTGTTATACAAAGGACACACATAACGTGACGAATAACGCCGTGACCGCGACCCGACTCTTTACGTCTGAGTCGGTCACTGAAGGCCACCCCGATAAAATCTGTGACGCCATTTCCGACACCATCCTCGACGCCTTGCTCGAGAAAGACCCCCACGCCCGCGTCGCCGTGGAAACCCTCGTAACGACCGGCCAGGTCCACGTCGTGGGCGAGGTTTCCACGACGGGCTATGTCGAAATCCCGCAACTCGTGCGCAAAACCCTCGTCGACATCGGATTCATCTCCTCCGACGTCGGATTCGACGGCACCACCTGTGGCGTCAACGTCGCCATTGGCGAACAGTCCCCGGAGATCGGCGCAGGCGTCGATGTCGCGGACGAGATTCGCTCCGGCGAGGCCGGTGACGACCTCGAGCAGACCGGCGCCGGCGACCAGGGCCTCATGTTTGGCTACGCCACGAACGAGACCCCGGAATTCATGCCGCTGCCTATCTCCACGGCTCACCACCTTGCACGCCGCCTCACCGCCGTGCGCAAGGAGGGCATCGTCCCGCACCTGCGCCCGGACGGCAAGACACAGGTCACCTTCGCCTACGACGAAGACGAAAACCCGGTGCGCATCGACACCATCGTCATCTCCACCCAGCACGATCCGGAGGTCGACCGCGAGTGGCTCGTCGAGCCGCTGCGCACCGAGGTCGTCGAGTACGTCATCAAGGCCAACGACCTTGATCGCTACTACGACGAGCAGACGAAGCTGCTCATCAACCCGTCGGGCTCCTTCATTCTCGGCGGCCCTATGGGCGACGCGGGCCTCACCGGTCGCAAGATCATCGTCGATACCTATGGCGGCATGGCCCGCCACGGCGGCGGCGCCTTCTCCGGTAAGGACCCGAGCAAAGTCGACCGTTCTGCGGCCTACGCCATGCGTTGGGTCGCGAAGACCATCGTCGCCGCTGAGCTCGCGGACCGCGCGGAGGTCCAGGTGGCCTACGCCATTGGCCGCTCCCAGCCGGTCGGCCTCTACGTCGAGACCTTCGGCACCGCCAAGAACGGGCTCACCGACGGCCAGATTCAGGCCGCCGTCAACGAGGTCTTCGACCTGCGCCCGCACAAGATCATCGCGGACCTTGACCTGCTGCGTCCGATCTACCGCGCGACCGCCGCGTATGGTCACTTTGGCCGCACCGACGTGAACCTGCCCTGGGAGGACACCTCGCGTGCGCCGCTGCTGCGCGCCGCCGCCGGTCTCTAGCCCCCGCACGCGCTAGAATCGAGCGCTATGCCTAAGAAAACACCCGCCGCCGTTGACCCGGTCGTGCGGGTGTTGCCGTTGTTGCGGGTGGCGCACTTGGACCGGGCGTTCGACTACTACGTCGACGAGGCGGAGTCCGAGGTCGCCCAACCCGGCGTTCGCGTGCGCATTCGCTTCAATGGCCAACTTCAGGACGGCATCATCCTGGCCCGCGGCGCGGAGACTGAATTCCAAGGAACGCTGCGCTTTATCGACCGCGTGGTTTCGCCATATCCCGTCTATACGGAGAAACTCTCTGCTCTCGTGGAGTCGCTTGCCAAACGCTACGGCGGCGCGCGCTCGGATATCATTCGCGTGGCAATCCCGCCGCGCCACGCGAAGGCGGAAGAGTCAGATCTCACCACGCCATGGGAGGAACTCGGCGAGTCTGTCGAGCCTGACCTGTCCGGATGGTCCGCTTATCTCCATGGTGAATCCTTTGTCGATGCCGTCCTCGCCGGAAACGTCGCCCGCGCCGCGTGGCAGATCGCGCCCGGCGATGATTGGGCCAGCGCGCTCGCGGCCTTAGGCGCGAAGGTCGCCCGCGACGGGGGAGGAGTGCTCATGGTCGTTCCAAACCAGAAGTCCCTCGATCGTCTCGAAGCAGCTTTCCGCGCCGTCGTAGGCGCCAAGCAGGTCACCACGTTGGCGAACTCCTTGGGCCCTCAGGCGCGTTACCGACGCTACCTTTCGGCTCTCCAGGGCCAGGCGCGTATTGTGCTGGGCACGCGTTCTGCCGCCTTCGCACCTGTACACGACCTGCGATTGGCGGTCATCCTTGACGATGGCGACGATAACCTTGTCGATCCGCTCAAGCCTTACGTGCACGCCCGTGAGGTTCTCACAACGCGCTCCGCGTTGGAACATGCCAGCCTTATCCTCGCCGGCCATGCGCGCACGGCGGAGACCCAGCTCCTCGTCGAGTCTGGCTGGGCTCATGACCTTGTGGCGAGCGCCGCGACATTGCATGCCCGTTGCCCGCAGATTGCCGCGGTGGGCCGCTACGGCCTTACTATCTCCCGCGACATGCGCGGCGGCACGACCTCCGTGTCCGGCCCCGCGTACCAAGCCGCCCGTGGTGCGCTCGAACGCGGCGAACCCGTCCTAGTCCAGGTCCCACGTAAGGGCTACGCGCCCATCCTCTCGTGTGGCAACTGCGGCAACCCCGCTCGCTGTCGTCACTGTGGCGGCCCACTGGGCATGAGCCAGCAGGGCTCCGACCCTGAGCGCGGCTCGCTGCCCACCTGCGCCTGGTGCGGCCGCGTCGACGCCAAGTACCGGTGCACCGAGTGCGGATCGCCCAAACTCCGCGCCATCGTCCTGGGCACTGAGCGTACCGCCGAGGAACTCGGCCGTGCGTTTACGAAGACGCGGATCATCGTCTCCGGCGGTAACAAGGTGATAGACGAGATCCCGTTTAAGCCGGCGCTTGTGATCGCCACGCCCGGCGCCGAGCCCCACGTGGAGGGCGGGGAGCGCTACGGCGCAGCGTTGCTCCTCGAGCCCGGCGCGCTGCTTGGGCGCCAGGATATGCGCGCCACCGAGGACGCCCTCGATACGTGGGCGCATGCCGTCACCCTCGTGAGTCCTGCCATGAAGGGCGGGGAAGTGATCATTACCGCGGAGCCGGAGCTGCCCGTCGTCGACTACCTGTGCCGGTGGGACATGGTGGGCGCCGCGCAGGCGGAGCTCGCCGCCCGCCGTGAAGTGCGTTTCCCGCCCGCGGTCCACATGGCTGCCGTCGATGGCGCCCATGCGTCGCTCGAAGAGTTCTTACGCACCGCTGAGCTTCCCGATCATGCCGAAGTCCTTGGTCCGGTCCTGCTGCCTGTCGGAGTGACCCCGCCGGGACAGTATGACGAGGAGAAGTACGGCCCGGCGCAACGCGTCCTCATTCGCATCCCGCTGGGGCCGCGTGCACAGCTGGGCACCGCGCTGCGGAAAGCGAATGCCGCTCGCAGCATCCGCAAAGACGACCTCCCGCTGCGTATCCAAGTAGACCCCATAAACATCGGTTAAATCGGAATAGGTTGTTTCTCAAGCTAATGGTGTTAATGACACCATGCATTTCACACGGTTTATTTTCACCCCCGTAGCGTGTGTTTGGCGTTTAATGAATAGCCTGGCATGGAATTGCGTCCGATAAGGACGAGCTGGCCAACCCTGCGCCACCGTCTGGATGCTCATCCTTGTTGGCTTCGTGCTCGCCCTGGCTGGACTCTTCCTGGTCCGCCGCCGCAGCATCGACGCAGCAACGACGCAGCAGTCAGGCTGTACCCAGCCTGCGACGAGGTAGCAACTGGGCAACAACTCAGTTGTCGCGTGAGTCCACGCCGCCCTGCGAGTTTTCTCGAGAAGGAAGAGCCCACGGCGCGGGGCCGTCGCGCTTTTCGGGTCCGACGTGCACTATTCTGGTCACTTGACTGTCTATTACCAAAAACTATTACGCAGGAGAACGAGCAGCACCTTGAGCATTCGCGATATCCGCATCTACGGCGATCCGGTCTTGACCAGCATCGCCACGCCATTCGACACGTTTGATTCGAGTCTCGAGCGGCTCGCCAATGACATGTTCGAGACCATGGAAGACGCTGGCGGAGTGGGCCTGGCCGCCAACCAGATTGGACTCACCAAGCGCATCTTCGTCTATGACTGCTCGCACGTGCAGCCGGGGATGCGTGGCGCGCTCATCAACCCCGTGTGGCAGCCGCTGGGGGACATGCTCCAGGTCGGCCCCGAGGGCTGCCTGTCCATTCCGGATATCTCGGCGGAAACTGTGCGCCATGAAACGGTGCGCGTCTCCGGCTTCGACGTCTTCGGCCGCCCCGTTGGCATGGCCGTCTCCGGACTCATGGCGCGTTGCGTTCAGCACGAGACGGATCACCTCGACGGCGTGCTCTTCCTCGACCGCCTCCAAGGCGACGTGCGCAAGCAGGCCATGGCCGAGGTCCGCGCCTCCGACTGGTTCAACGCGTAAAAAGGAGATCCCACATGCGACTGATTTTTGCTGGCACGCCCGAACCCGCCGTCGTGGCTTTAGAGAAGCTCATCGCCTCCGAGCACGAGGTCGTGGCCGTCATTACTCGTCCCGACGCGCGCCGGGGTCGCGGCCGCACGCTCCACCCCAGCCCGGTCAAGGCGCTGGCCATGGAGCACGGTATTGAGGTGCTTACGCCCACCACGCTGGGGCCCGGCACCGAGGACGGCCAGGCCCTGCGCGCCCGTCTCGCGGAACTCCAGCCCGAGTGCATTCCGGTTGTCGCTTACGGCAATCTCATTACCAAGGATCTCCTCGACGTGCCTACGCACGGTTGGGTGAATCTGCACTTCTCGCTGTTGCCCGCCTGGCGCGGCGCCGCTCCGGTCCAGGCCGCCATCGCCGCTGGCGATGACATCACGGGTGCCACCACCTTCCGTATCGACGAGGGGCTCGACACCGGCGTCGTCCTCGGCACGATGACCGAGGCTATCCGCGACACGGACACCGCTGACGATCTCCTCACGCGCCTGGCCTACGCCGGCGGCGATCTCCTTGTCGCGACAATGGACGGTCTCGCTGCCGGGATCATCGATCCGCGCCCGCAGGAGGGGGAGGCGACGTACGCGCACAAGATTACGACCGAGGACGCGCGCATCGACTGGTCGACGCCTGCCTTCGCCGTCGATCGCCACATCCGCGCACACACCCCAGGCCCCGGGGCCTGGACCATGTTGGGGGCGGATCGCATCAAGATTGGCCCCATCCAGCTTGCCGATGCCCCCTCGCCGCTGGCCCCAGGCCAGCTCGCCGTCACCAAGAAGGCAGTCTTCGTCGGAACAGCGACGGACACCGTACGCTTGGGGCAGATTCAACCGCCAGGAAAGAAAATGATGAACGCCGCAGACTGGGCGCGTGGTGCGCTCGCGGATGTCGAAAGTGGAGAGGTGATGTTCCAATGACCGGAGGATTCCGTTCCCGTTCGAAGTCGGGAGACAAGCCCAAACCCGAGCGCGACAACCGCGAACGGCGCGAGGAGCGCCGCGACCGTGGCCAGCGCCGCGATGACCACCGCGGTTCCCGTAACCGCGATCGCGGCAAGGGCCAGGGCCAGCAGCGCCGCGGCACTTCCCGTGAGCAGGCCGCCAAGGATTTCCTGCGCTCCGCGCGCCAGGTAGGCGTCGACGCACCGCGCGCCGTTGCCTTCGATACGCTGCTGCGTGTCGAGACCGATGACGCCTTTGCCAACCTCGTGCTGCCCAAGGCGCTGCGTAAAGCGAAGCTCGAGGGCCGTGACGCGGCATTTGCTACGGAACTGACCTATGGCACGCTGCGCGCCCTCGGCGTCCTCGATGCGGTCATCGCGCGCTGCGCGACCCGCGGTCTCGAGGCCATGGCGCGCGAGGTTCACACCGCGCTGCGCCTGGGCACCTACCAAGTGCTCTACACCCGCGTGGAACCGCACGCCGCGGTCGACACGACGGTGCGCCTCGTCGAAGCCGCCGGGCACGAGCAGGCCAAAGGCTTTGCCAACGGCATCATGCGCACAATTACCCGCACGACTCCGGAGGCGTGGCTCAACCGGCTGGCTCCCGCCGGAGAAATTCCAGCGCTTGCGTTCAAGCATGCGCACCCGGCCTGGATCGCCGAGTCCTTCTCTCGCGTGCTCGGACTCGGTGAGCTCGAGGAGGCGCTCGATGCTGACTCACAGCGCCCGCTCGTCCACCTCGTGGCCCGCCCCGGCGAAATTTCCGCCGAGGAACTCGCGCTTATGACCGGCTTCGAGGAAGGCAAGTATTCGCCGTACGCCGTCTACATGGAGCACGGCGACCCGGGCGACCTCGAACCCGTGAAGCAGGGCCTGGCCGCGGTTCAGGACGAAGGCTCGCAGCTCATCGCCCGCGCCGTCGCGGAGGCCCCCATCGAGGGCACCGATGGCGGACGCTGGCTCGATCTCTGCGCTGGCCCCGGCGGCAAGGCGGCACTCATGGGTGCGCTCGCTCGTATCGAGGGTGCGCGCGTCGACGCCGTTGAGGTCTCGCCCCACCGCGCCGAACTCGTGCGTAAAACCACGGACGGCCTGCCCGTCGACGTCCATGTCGCCGACGGGCGCACACCGGACCTTGAGCCCGGCTTCGACCGCGTCCTCGTCGACGCGCCGTGCTCGGGCCTTGGCGCCCTGCGCCGACGCCCGGAGGCACGCTGGCGCAAGGAAGAAGAGGACATCGGAAAGCTCGCGCCCCTGCAGTTCGAGCTCCTGAGCTCGGCGCTGAACCTCGTGCGCCCGGGCGGCATCGTCGTGTACTCGACCTGTTCGCCGGACCTGCGCGAGACCCGCGCCATCGTCGACCGTGCCAAGCAAGAGCTCGGCGCCGTCGAGCTCGATGCGCACGAGCTCATCCCTGACATGGGGGACACCGGCCGTGAGCTGTCCGTGCAGATGTGGCCACACCGTCACGGCACGGACGCGATGTTCTTCGCCGCACTGTGTCGCGGGGCCTAAGTTCCCCGTGGCGCGCGGTCACGCACGCTAGACTTTAGGCATGTCTGAACCGATTATTGCGCCGTCCATTCTCGCCGCCGACTTCGCCCAGCTGGGCACGGAGGTCGCCTCCGTCGCCTCGGGCGACTGGCTCCACGTCGACATCATGGATGGCCACTTCGTGCCCAACCTGTCCTTTGGCCCAGACGTTACCTCCACGGTGGACGGTCTCACCGCGCAGGAGCTCGACGTGCACCTCATGATCGAGGAGCCGGAGAAGTGGGTCGAGACCTACGCCAAGGCCGGCGCGGATTGCATCATCTTCCACGTCGAGGCCGTCGCCAACGAGGAGGCCGCGCTGGCGCTCGCTCGCAAGATTCGCGATCTGGGCGTGCGCGCTGGGTTCTCCGTTAAGCCGGGCACGCCCATCGAGCCGTGGCTGGATAAGCTTGAGCACTTTGACGAGGTGCTCGTCATGAGCGTGGAGCCGGGCTTCGGCGGTCAGAAGTTTATGCCGGAGATGCTCGACAAGGTGCGTGCGCTGCGCTCGACGATTGATGAGCGCGGGCTCGACACGGTGATTGAGATTGACGGCGGCGTCTCCGCCGAGACCATTCGCGCCTGCGCCGAGGCCGGCTGCGACGCGTTCGTCGCCGGTTCCGCCGTGTTCAAGCAGGATGACCGCGCCGCGGCCGTCGCTGAACTGCGCGAGCTGGCGACCCTGTAGTGGCCTCGATTGCAGAGGCGCTCGCGCTCGCCAAGTCCGCGGGCCTGGGCGTCAAGGGCACGACGAGCCCCAACCCGCCCGTGGGCGCAGTGCTTGTCTCTCCGAACGGCGAGGTTGTGGGCGTAGGCGGCACCCAACCCGTGGGCGGGCCGCATGCCGAGGTCATGGCGCTGCGCGAGGCTGGGCCTTTAGCGGAGAGCGCAACGGCCGTCGTCACGCTCGAGCCGTGTTCGCATACCGGCCGCACCGGTCCGTGCGCGGTGGCGCTCGCGGACGCAGGCGTAGCGTCTGTCGTCTACTTGCATCCAGACCCGAATCCGCAGGCCGCAGGCGGGGCCGAGACTCTCGCCGCGCGCGGCATTCCAGCGCGCCTCGCATCCGTTGAGGAGCGTGCCGCGGCGGCGTCCGTCGAGGACGCCCTTGTCCCGTGGCTCGCCGCCATCCGGATGGGGCGCCCGCACGTGACCCTCAAGTTCGCGCAGACCCTCGACGGTCTCACCGCCGCGGTGGACGGCACGAGCCAGTGGATCACCGGCCCGGACGCGCGGGCGCACGTCCATGTGGACCGTACGCGTCGCGACGCCATCCTCATCGGCACAGGCACCGCTTTGGCGGATAATCCTTCGCTCACCGCCCGCCGCGCGGATGGCTCGCTCTACGCGGCACAGCCGCGCCGCGTCGTGGTGGGCGCGCGTTCACTTGAGGGGCGTGCCGCGCACCTCGAGGAGCTCGGCTTTGAGCAATACGCCTCGCCGTCCGCGGCGCTGGACGCGCTGTGGGAGTCTGGGGCGCGGGACGTGCTCGTCGAAGGCGGCGCGGGGCTTGCGAGTTCCTTCGTGCAGGAGGGATTCGTCGACGCCGTGCGCGCGTATATCGCGCCGACGTTGCTTGGGGCCGGGCGTGGCGTGTTTGCCGAACCGGTCGCATCAACTCTGACGGATGCGTTGGCGTTGCGGCGCACCCGCGTGGAGGAACTGGGTGCGGATCTCGTCGTGGATTTCACGGTCGAGCGGTCGTAGTTGCCGAAAATTGTCGAGAAAGTCGTTCGCAGAAGACGATTTTTGGCAGCCACGTAGGGAACGAACCGGAATAGGACGCCCACAGCGGCGTTGGAAGAATCGAATTGATTAAAGGAGCTTGGGATTGTTTACCGGATTGGTGGAAGAGGTCGGCCGCGTGAGCGCGATGGAGCCGCAGGGCGATGCGATGCGTCTGAGCCTCACGGGTCCGCTCGTGACGAGTGATGCGGAACTCGGCGCATCCATTGCCGTCAACGGCGTGTGCTTGACCGTCGCGACACTGGACGGCGACACGTTTACGGCCGATGTCATGCAGGAGTCGCTCAACCGGACGTCGCTGGGGGAGCTCACCGTGGGCGCGCCGGTGAACCTCGAGCGCGCGCTGCTACCCACCACGCGCCTGGGTGGCCACATCATGCAGGGCCACGTCGACGGCACGGCGCGGTTGCTCAGCCGTACGCCGTCCGAGCACTGGGAGGTTCTGCGCTTCGAACTGCCGCGCGAGCTGGAGCGCTATGTCGTGGAGAAAGGCTCCATCGCAGTCTCCGGTACGTCGCTCACGGTCGCGGCTATCTCCCAGCCAGGGGCGAGCGAGCCGTGGTTTGAGGTCTCCCTTATTCCAGCCACGCTGCGCGAGACCATTCTGGGCGAGCTTACACCTGGCGCACGCGTCAACCTTGAAGTTGACGTGCTGGCCAAATACGTCGAGAAAATGCAGCTCACCGTGGATACAGCGGACATGCACCCCGAAAGTAAGTAGTACGAGCGTTCCAGACTAGAGTTGACAGACATGAGTGAACAGAGCGTGCGCCTCGATACCGTCGAGGAAGCCATTGCAGATATCGCAGTCGGTAAAGCCGTCGTCGTCGTTGATAACGAGGACCGTGAAAACGAAGGCGACCTCATCTTCGCCGCGGAAAAGGCCACGCCAGAACTCGTCGCCTTCATGGTGCGGTATTCCTCCGGCTACATCTGTGCGCCGCTCACCCCGGATGACTGCGACCGCCTCAACCTGCCGCCCATGATGGCGAAGAACCAGGACGTGCGCGGCACCGCGTATACCGTTACGGTCGATCTCGCGACGGGCTCCACGGGCATTTCCGCGAAGTCGCGCTGCGAGACCATTCTCGCGCTCGCCAACCCCGAGTCACACCCGGGCGACTTCACGCGCCCCGGCCACGTGGTTCCGCTCGCCGCGCGCCCGGGCGGTGTGCTGGAGCGCGACGGCCACACGGAGGCATCGATAGACTTGGCCCGCCTGGCAGGCCTGCGACCGGCTGGCGTGCTGTGCGAAATCGTCTCCGAGGAAGACCCCACGGACATGGCGCGCTCGCCGGAGCTGCGCCGCTTCGCCGACTCCCACGGCCTGAAGATGATCTCCATCGAGCAGCTCATCGAGTGGCGTCGCCACCACGAGAACCAGGTCGACCGCGTTGTCGAGACGCGACTGCCCACCGAGTTCGGCGAGTTCACCGCGCTCGGTTTCCGTAATATCCTGGACGGCCAAGAGCATGTGGCGCTCGTCGCGGGCGACCTCAAGGCCCTCGACGGCGCCGAGGATGTCCTCGTGCGCGTGCATTCCGAGTGCCTCACCGGCGACGTCTTTGGTTCGCACCGTTGTGATTGCGGCCCGCAGCTCCACGCCGCGCAGAAGGCAGTTCACGACGCCGGCAGCGGCGTCATCGTGTACCTGCGGGGCCAGGAGGGACGGGGCATCGGCTTGCTCAATAAGCTGAAAGCCTATGAGCTGCAGGACAACGGGCGCGACACTGTTGACGCCAACCTTGAACAGGGCCTGCCCGAGGACGCGCGCGAATACTCGGCTGCGGGCCAGGTCCTGCGCGACCTAGGCATCAAGAGCGTCAACCTGCTCACCAATAACCCGGCCAAGGGCGAGGGCTTGGCGGGCTTCGGCGTGGAGATTACCGGCCGCACCCCGCTGGAAATCGAGGCCAACGCCGATAATATTGAGTACCTGCGCACCAAGCGCGACCGCATGGGCCACGACCTACCGCAGGTCGCGCGCTGGGATGCGGACCACGCCAAGTAGAGGAGACCCACAATGAGCAAAGAAGGACTGCCCGAGGTCAAGGCCGTCGACGCGCAAGGAATGACCGTCGCCGTGGTCACCTCCACGTGGAACGCGGAGATCTGCGACCAGCTCGAAGCCCGCGCCATCGCGGCAGGCACGGAGGCTGGCGCCACCGTGGATTCCTTCCGCGTCGTGGGCGCGCTCGAGCTGCCTGTCGTTGTGCAGCGCGCAGCACAAAACTATGACGCAGTCGTGGCGCTCGGCTGCGTCATCCGCGGCGGCACCCCACACTTCGAGTACGTCTGCGACTCCGTCACGCAGGGGCTTACGCGCATTGCGCTCGATACCGGTAAGCCGATTGCCAACGGCGTGCTCACCACGAACGATCACCAGCAGGCGGTGGATCGCGCGGGCTTCGACGGCTCCGTGGAAGACAAGGGCGCGGAGGCCATGGTCGCCGCGTTGGATACCGTTGCCACCCTGCGTAAGGTAGAAGAGACCGCGCGCACGCGCGCCTAGCCCAGGAGACACTGCTACATATGACTGAACAGTCGAAAGACGCCCAGCGTCGCATCGAGCTCACGGATGAAGAAGTCCTGGAGTACACCGCCGCGGACCCGTTCGCGTCGACGTCCACCAAGCCGTGGGAGCTCACCTTAAAGTCCGCGTACCTGCGCAAGATCGCTATCATCTGCGTCATCGTCATCATGGCCGTTCATATCTTTATGGGCGTGACCGTCGGCTTGTCGTATACCGGCGCGTCGGTGACGACGATCGACCGCTTCGCCTACCCGGGCGTGGGCATTATCATTTCCTTCTTCGTGTGGCTCATGCTCACTCGTCCGCGCCTGCGCGCGAATTCGGACGGCGTGGAGGTCCGCAACCTCGTGGGCACGCGTTTCTACCCGTGGCAGCTCATCTATGGCCTGTCCTTCCCGGAGGGCTCGCGCATGGCACACATCGAGCTGCCCAACTTCGAATTCGTTCCCGTCTGGGCCTTGCAGTCCGGCGATAAGGCCACCGTTATCCGCGACGTGCAGGCCTTCCGCGACCTTGAGGCCGATTACATGCCGGAGGATTAAGCCTCTCTATGGCCGACCCCACCACGTACCGCCCGGCGCCGGGGGCTATCCCCACGGACCCGGGCGTTTATAAATTCCGTGACGACAACCGGCGCGTCATCTACGTCGGGAAGGCGAAGAATCTTCGCGCGCGCCTGTCCAACTACTTCCAGGACATTACGCAGCTCCACCCGCGCACCCGCCAGATGGTGCTCACTGCTGCGAGCGTGGAGTGGACCGTCGTCGCCAGCGAGGTCGAAGCCCTCCAGCTCGAGTACACGTGGATCAAGCGCTTCGACCCCCACTTCAACGTCATGTACCGCGACGACAAGACGTACCCCATGCTGGCCGTCTCCGTTGGGGAGCAGATTCCGCGTGCCTTCTTCTATCGCGGCCCGCGCCGCAAGGGCGTGCGCTACTTCGGACCGTATTCCCATGCGTGGGCTGTGCGCGAGACCCTCGATCTATTGACGCGCGTGTTCCCCATGCGCACGTGCGCCAAGGGCGTTTATAACCGTCACCAGACCCTCGGCCGCCCATGTCTCCTTGGCTACATTGGCAAGTGCGATGCCCCGTGCATCGGCCGCGTGAGCCCCGCCGAGCACCGCGAGACTGTCAATAACCTGGTCTCCTTCATGAACGGCAATACCGCGCCGGTTACGCGTCGTCTCACCAAGGAGATGGAAGAGGCCGCGGAAAGCCTCGAGTTTGAGCGTGCCGCCCGCCTGCGCGACGACTTGGGTGCCATCAATAAAATTATGGAGCAGCAAGCCGTCGTCTTCACCGACGGCACGGACGCGGACCTCATTGCCGTCGAGACGGACGAGCTCGAGGCCGCCGTCCAGATTTTCCACGTCCGCGACGGGCGCATCCGCGGCCAGCGCGGCTGGGTCGTGGACAAGGTCGGGGACCAGGCCAGCTCTGAGCCCCTCGAGGAGGGCCAGCCAGACCCGGCGGTCGGCGCCGTCATCCAGAACTTCCTCATCCAGTTCTACTCCGATGCCGTCGAGCGTCAAGCCCAGGAGGACGCCGAGGACGCCAAGCTTGCCGATGCCCCCTCCACCGCGTTGCCGTCGCCCGAGGGCGCCTCCGCGCCCCTCGAGGGAGACTTCGCACGCCGCGGCGTCGACCAAGCCTCCCACGAGGAGGCAAAGAAGGTGCAGGTCATCCCACGCGAAATCCTGGTCCAGGCCATGCCGGACGAGGCCACGGAAGTCCAAGAGCTTCTGGAGCGACTGCGCGGCACCCATGTCTCGCTGCGCGTGCCGCAGCGTGGCGACAAGCGCGCGCTCATGGAGACCGTGCGCAAGAACGCGAAGGAACAGTTGCGCCAGCACAAGCTCAAGCGCGTGGGCGATCTCACCGCACGCTCGGCCGCACTCCAGGACATCCAAGAGGCGCTTGGCATGGAGCAGGCGCCGCTGCGCATCGAATGTACGGATATTTCGCATATCCAGGGCACGGACGTCGTCGCCTCCCTTGTCGTCTTCGAGGATGGCTTGCCACGCAAGTCGGATTACCGGCGATACCGCATCAAGGAAGCCGCCGGCGACGGCCACTCCAACGACGTGGGCTCTATCGCAGAGGTCACGCGCCGCCGCTTCAAGCGGCATAACGAAGACAAGCTGGCGAACCCCGACGAGGAAGTCGAGGAGTCCACGTTTAGTGACGAGGCCGTGGCGGAGGACTCCGCCGAGGCCGGTCGCCGTTTTGCCTACCCGCCGCAACTCTTCATCGTCGACGGTGGCGCACCGCAGGTCGCCGCGGCCCAGGAGGTCTTCGACGAGCTCGGCATCGTCGACGTCACCCTCGTCGGCCTGGCCAAGCGTCTCGAGGAGATCTGGGTGCCGGGGGAGGAGGACCCCGTCATTCTGCCGCGCAACTCCCAGGCGCTGTACTTGCTTCAGCAGGTCCGTGACGAATCGCACCGCTTCGCCATCACGTACCACCGCCAACAGCGCTCGAAGCGCATGCGCTCCTCCGTACTCGATTCCATCCCAGGCCTTGGCCCGCAGCGCAGGACCGATCTGGTCAAGCACTTCGGCTCCGTGAAGAAGCTGAAGCTCGCATCGGTGGAAGAGATTGGAGAAGTCAAGGGATTTGGTCCCAAATTGGCGCACACTGTCTACGAACACCTTCATTAGAGCGCGCGGGTACGCCCCGCGCGTCTACTATGGGGCATATGACGCAGTTTGAAACTCCCCCCATCCTGTTGACGGGTATGTCTGGCGGTGGCTTGTCTACCGCCGCCAAGGTCCTTGAAGACAAAGGCTATTACGTGGCCCAAAATATTCCGTCGGTCATGGTCATCGAGCTGCTCACACTCTGCGCCCAAGAGGACTCGCCGGTGACCAAAGTCGCCGTTGTTGTCGACGTGCGCAGCCGTGTCTTCCCTGGTTCGCTCATCGACACCATCAACGGCCTCGAAGAGGCCGATATGCGCCCGACGGTGCTGTTCATGGACGCGCGCGACGACGTACTCATTCGTCGTTTCGATGGCGTCCGCCGCACGCACCCGCTCCAGGGCGGGGATACCCTCAAGCACGGCATACAGCGCGAACGCGTGCAGCTCGCTCCCGTGCGTACCCGCGCCGACGTCATCATCGACACCACGAACCTCTCGGTGCATGACCTCCGCCGGGCCATCGAGGCCGCATTCGGCAACATGGGCTCCGAAAAGCAACACATCACGCTGGAGTCCTTCGGCTTCAAGCACGGTTCGCCGCGCGACGCCGACCTCGTCATGGACGTGCGTTTCCTCCCTAATCCCTACTGGGTGCCGGAGCTTCGTGGATACCGCGGCACGGATGCGCCCGTGAGCGACTACGTTCTCTCGCAGCCAGGTGCCGCGGATTTCGTTGACCGTTTCATCAACATGCTGGACTCCATGCTTGCTGGATACAGGCACGAAGGAAAGAACTTTATCACCATCGGCATCGGCTGCACCGGCGGGCATCACCGTTCGGTGGCCGTCACTGAAGAGATCGCGCGCCGCTTGCGCGACGAAGATCGCGTCGATGTCAGCGTTCTCCACCGCGACATCACACGCGATTAAACCCAGATGCGTCTCACGGGGAACCTTTCCTTTACTCCTTACCCCGTAACGACGCGACCTTTTTGGCCGATTACTAATAACGGCATAATAATTGTATAGGATTTCCCCAACTTAGTGCGCTCCCTGTGCGCTACCCCTTACTTGTTAGAAAGGAGCGGCGAACTCCCCATGGCTCGACTCCCTGCCACTCCCCATCACATCGCCTGCCTGGGCGGCGGGCATGGCCTCTTTCAAACCCTACTTGCCGCCCGTGACCTTGATTCGGAGAAAATCTCGGCGATCGTCACCGTCGCAGATGATGGCGGCTCGTCCGGCCGGCTGCGCCGTGAGCTCGATCTTATCCCGCCCGGAGACCTGCGCATGGCGCTGGCGGCCCTCGCCGACGACGGCGAGCAAGAAGGGTTGTGGGCCACCACGTTGCAGCACCGCTTTGGCGGAACCGGCGCTCTTGCCGGTCACGCCGTGGGCAATCTGCTCATCGCCGGACTCACGGAAGTGGTCGGGGAGATGCAGGAGGCGCTCGATATCGTCGCGCGTCTCACGCGCTCGCATGGCCGCGTCTACCCGGTCGTCGAGCAGCCGCTTGACATAGAGGCTGAGGTCGCCGGGCTCGATGAGGACCCGACGGTCATGCGCCCAGTCCGCGGACAGGTCGCCGTCGCCACCACGCCGGGTAATGTGCGCCGCGTTCGCATTCTTCCGCAGGCGCCGGCTGCTAACCCCGCAGCCCTCGAAGCCTTGTCACGTGCGGACTTCATCACGCTTGGCCCCGGCTCGTGGTTCACCTCCGTCATTCCGCACGTGCTGGTGCCCGACATTGTCGATGCAATTAACGCTTCCAGCGCACCGCGCGTCGTGGTGTTGAATCTGTCCGCTGAGCCAGGGGAGACCCACGGTTTTTCCGCGGAGCGCCATGTACAGGTACTTGCACAGCATGCTGCAGGACTGCACATTGACCGGATCGTCGTTGACTCGGCTGCACCGCTGGCGGATACGGAGAAGAAGTATCTGCAACGTGCTGCTGATTCTCTCGGCGCCGCGGTGGTTTTCGCTGAAGTGAGCGCACAAGACGAGGACGGCGGGCGCCGTAATCTCCACGATCCCGCGAAACTTGCGCGCGTCTTCGGCGAGATCTATCGCGGCGAGGTCTAGCCCGGCGCGCTAGACTATTGTTCGCTTTAAGTGCCGGAGCTGCGTGCCCCGGCAGCTTTCTACGCCCCAGGTAAGGAAAGCATGTCGTATTCATCGGACCGCAGCCTCGCACCCAAGGCGAGGAAGAAAGGGAGCGTCGAGGTGGCTTTGTCGCTTACAGAAAAGGTCAAACAGGAGCTGGCCCAGGTCACGCTGCCGCGTCAGTCGGCGCGTGCGGCAGAGGCGTCGGCCATGCTTCGGTTCGCTGGCGAACTGCACGTCAACGGCGACCACATGAGCTACGAAGTCGAATTCGATGATGAAGTGACGGCCAAGCGGCTCGCGGAATTCCTCGACGATCTCTACGGCGTGAAGTCCTCAACCCACATCGTGGGACCGGGCTCGACGTCAAAACGTCCGCGCGTACAGATGCGCGTGGGCGAGGCAAAGGAACTCACGCGCCGCCTTGGTCTCATTACGCGCTCTGGCCACCCCGTCATCGGCTTGCCACCGCAGGTCGTTTCCGGTTCTGTCGCCGACGCCGAGGCTGCGTGGCGCGGCGCTTTTCTTGCTCAGGGCGTGCTCACGGAACCTGGACGCTCGTCGTCTCTGGAAATTGTGTGCCCGCGTCAAGAGGCTGCGTTAGCGCTCGTTGGCTGCGCGCGCCGTTTGGGCATTGCCGCTAAGACGAAAGAAACTCGCGGCGCCGACCGCGTGGTCGTGCGCGAAGGGGATGCCATCGGTGCCCTGCTCACCAGGATGGGCGCGCACCGCACGCGCTTAGAGTGGGAACGCAAGCGCTTGCGCTCGGAGGCTCACGAGTCCTCCAACACGCGTCTGGAGAACTTCGACGATGCCAACCAGCGTCGTTCCGCGCGTGCCGCAGAGGCCGCAGCCAATCGCGTGTCCCGCGCGATGGACATTCTGGGCGACGACGTGCCCGAGCATCTGGCAGATGCCGGCTACCTCCGCGTGAAATTTCGCGATGCGTCGCTTGAGGAGCTCGGCCGCCACGCGGATCCGCCCATGACCAAGGACGCCGTCGCCGGCCGCATTCGACGCCTACTATCGATGGCCGACAAGCGTGCGGAAGAACTCGGTATTCCGGATACGCATGAGTACGCACACGGACCGAAGAACGACAGCGAGTAGTCGCTGTGGACGCGCCTCACGACTTCGTGAGGCATTTCTTTATGTCCGTGTGCGTCCGTTTTCCTGTATGTAGGCGTGAAGAACGCCGAGTGTTTGCCTAATGTTCATGTCCGAGACGCGGGCGCAGTGCTTCCGATGACAGAGTGCACATTGTGGCGCGATGGAGGATGGGGGTTCACAAGGGCGCAACTAGCCAAAGATACAGAAATTGGGCCTGGGCTGGTGCGATGCTGCTCCGCTTGAAGCACTGCGGTAGACGATCCAGGGTGCAGTCCCTTCTCAGTGGTGTTGCCTTACCTTGTTTTAGTCAGAGTGTGGGGTGATATTTATCGCAACGTAAATCAACACAAACGGGCATTGGGGAAATACGTCCATCTAGCTGGTGATTTGCGGCGTGTTTCGTCGTGATTCGTGATGTATCCCATAGCGAAACTGGTACTCTGATGTGGTTTTTAGTGGGGACGGGCAGTTTCTTGCTGCAGCATTCGGAAACAGTCGGTAGACTCGGAAGCGTTGGGAAGTTGTCGAGGACTTCGTCACACAGAAGAACACCATAGGTAATCCGCACGGCGCTCAGCGCGTTGAGCGGGAGAGACCACAATGACGCTTGAAACCTCGGTAATCCCATGGAATAACGAACGTCAATTTTTGAGGAGACACTAACGTGACTATCCGCGTAGGCATCAATGGCTTCGGCCGCATCGGCCGCAACTTCTTCCGCGCCGTCCAGCAGAACCCGGGCGACCTGGAGATCGTCGGCATTAACGACCTGACCGACAACCACACCCTGGCTCACCTGCTCAAGTACGACTCCGTGCTGGGAAAGCTCGGTGCTGAGGTCTCCTACGATGACGAGTCCATCACCGTCGACGGCAAGAAAATCCACGCTTCCGCTGAGCGCGACCCGAAGAACCTGAACTGGGCCGACCTCAACGTCGACGTCGTCATCGAGTCCACCGGCTTCTTCACCGATGGCGAGGCTGCTAAGGCTCACATCGAGGCTGGTGCCAAGAAGGTCATCATCTCCGCTCCGGCGAAGAACGTGGACGCAACCTTCGTCTACGGCGTCAACTCCGACTCCTACGACGCTGCAAACCACAACGTCATCTCCGCAGCCTCCTGCACCACCAACTGCCTGGCTCCGATGGCCAAGGTCCTCAACGACAAGTTCGGCATTGAGAAGGGCCTCATGACCACCGTCCACGCTTACACCGGTGACCAGCGCATTCAGGATGCTCCGCACCGCGACCTGCGCCGCGCTCGCGCCGCAGCCCAGAACATGGTTCCGACCTCCACCGGCGCTGCCAAGGCCGTGTCCCTGGTTCTTCCGGAGCTCGAGGGCAAGCTCGACGGTTACGCAATGCGCGTTCCCGTGATCACCGGCTCCGCAACCGACCTGACCTTCCAGGCATCCCGCGACGTCACTGTTGAGGAAATCAACGCCGCCATCAAGGAAGCTGCCACCGGCGAGTTCGGTGAGACCCTGGGCTACACCGAGGATCCGATTGTCTCCACCGACATCGTCACCGACTCCCACGGCTGCATCTTCGACGCTGGCATGACCAAGGTCTCCAACGGCAACCTGGTCAAGGTCCTCGGCTGGTACGACAACGAGTGGGGCTACACCAGCCAGCTCGTCCGCACCACCAAGCTCGTTGCCTCCAAGCTGTAAGAGTCAGGCTGCTCACCGCCGCGCTTCGTGAATCGCATGAACGTACACGCATCCATTACCGGCTCGGCGGATAAGCACCTGATATGAGTTACCGGCCCTCGCGAACGCCCTCCAGGGCTCGCGCGGGCCGGTATTCTTTTAGGGGCTAGGCGCGCCCCGTCATCACATCGACATTCGCGTCTCCTTTAGCTTTAAAACTGCATAGCTCGAACGACAACGTCGACTAATAAATCACTTCCAAGGAGATATGCTCATGGCATTCAAGACCCTCGATGATCTGCTCGCCGAAGGCGTGGAGTCCCGCCACGTCCTCGTCCGTTCTGATTTCAATGTCCCGCTCGACGAGGACGGCAACATCACAGACCCGGGTCGTATCAACGCCTCGCTGCCCACCATCAAGGCTCTCGTCGACGGTGGCGCAAAGGTCATCCTCACCGCCCACCTTGGTCGCCCGAAGGGCGAAGTCAACTCGAAGTACTCACTCGCACCAGTTGCGGAGGCGCTGTCTGAGGCCCTTGGCCAGTACGTCGCGCTGGCATCCGACGTCTCCGGTGAGGACGCACACGAGCGCGCCAACGGTCTCAACGACGGCGATGTCCTGCTCGTCGAGAACGTTCGTTTCGATGCTCGCGAGACTTCTAAGGACGAGGCTGAGCGCGGTGCCTTTGCCGATGAGCTCGTCGCACTGGCTGCTGACAATGGCGCCTTCGTCTCCGACGGCTTCGGCGTTGTCCACCGCGCACAGGCATCTGTCTACGACGTTGCCAAGCGTCTGCCGGCCTACGCTGGCAAGCTCGTGCAGAAGGAAGTTGAGACCCTCGCTACAGTCGCTGAGAACCCAGAGCACCCGTACGTCGTCGTCCTCGGCGGCGCCAAGGTCTCGGACAAGCTCGGCGTGATCGAGGCCCTCGCTGGCAAGGCAGACAAGGTCATCATCGGTGGCGGTATGTGCTACACGCTGCTCGCCGCTCAGGGATACAACGTTCAGAAGTCCCTGCTGCAGGAAGACCAGATTGATGCCTGCAAGGAGCTGCTCGAGCGCTTCGGCGACAAGCTCGTTCTGCCGGTCGACCTCACCGCTGCGTCCGAGTTCGCTGCTGACGCCGAGACCAAGGTCGTCAGCCTCGACGGTATTCCGGAGGGCTGGATGTCCCTCGACATCGGACCGGAGTCCGTCAAGCACTTCGCCGAGGTCATCGCCACCTCCAAGACCGTGTTCTGGAACGGCCCGATGGGCGTGTTCGAGATGGAAGCTTTCTCCAAGGGCACCGCGGGTGTCGCACAGGCCATCATCGACGCCACCGCCAACAACGGCTCCTTCACCGTCGTCGGCGGCGGTGACTCCGCCGCGTCCGTCCGTCTGCTGGGCCTGGATGAGGACGGCTTCAGCCACATCTCGACCGGTGGCGGGGCTTCCCTCGAATTCCTCGAGGGCAAGGAATTGCCGGGCGTCAAGGTTCTGCAGGCTTAAGTAAAGCCTCGCGTCACGCACTCGACTTCGCTAATCGAACTCCACTAGAAAAGGACACCTCACATCATGGCACGTACCCCGCTTATTGCTGGTAACTGGAAGATGAACCTCGACCACCTCGAGGCTATTTCTCAGGTCCAGAAGTTCGCCTTCGCCCTGCCTAAGGACTACTACGAGAAGGTCGACGTGGCCTTCATGGTCCCGTTCACCGACCTGCGCTCCGTCCAGACTGTCGTCGATGGCGACAAGCTGCAGATCACCTACGGAGCTCAGGACATCTCCAAGCATGATTCCGGCGCCTACACCGGCGAGGTTTCTGGAGAGATGCTCTCCAAGCTCGGCGTTACCTGGGCTGTCGTGGGCCACTCCGAGCGTCGCGAGTACCACGGCGAGACCGACAAGCTGGTCTCGGAGAAGGCTGCCGCTGCTATCAAGCACGGCATTTCGCCCATCGTCTGCGTGGGCGAGCCGCTGTCTGTCCGTGAGGCCGGCACCCACGTTGACTACGTTGTCAACCAGACCCGTTTCTCCCTCGAGGGCCTGTCTGCCGAGGATCTGAAGAAGACCGTCATTGCCTATGAGCCTGTCTGGGCCATCGGCACCGGCAAGGTTGCGTCTGCGGACGATGCACAGGAAGTATGCGCTGCTATTCGCCAGCTCGTGCGCGAGCTCGCCGGCGACGAGGTCGCTGACGGAATCCGCATCCTCTACGGCGGCTCCGTGAAGACTGACTCCGTCGCCGAGATCGTGGGCAAGCCGGACGTCGACGGCGGCCTCGTGGGCGGCGCTTCCCTCAACGGCGAAGACTTCGCTAAGCTCGCAGCTAACGCTGCTATCAACGCGTAGTTTCTAGACCGCCAAGCGGTAGGACTCGCACAACACCAGCACGGACCGGTACTCAATCCGGCCCGTGCTTCGTGTATTGTTGAGGGAAGCAATCGTGCCCGCCGTCATACGGCGCGTGGCGCGGAAGAGACTTATACACCCAAACAAGGAACGTTTACATGGTTCTGACCCTCCAGATCATTCTGGTTATCGCAGCTATCCTGATGTCCGTCTTCGTGCTTCTGCACAAGGGCAAGGGCGGCGGCCTGTCCAGCCTCTTCGGCGGCGGCGTCCAGTCCAACCTGTCGGGTTCCACGGTCGTCGAGAAGAACCTCGACCGCTACACCATCGTGATGGTTATCGTGTGGCTCGGGTGCATCGTTGGTCTTAACCTCATCCAGGCTTTCGCCGGATAGGCTCGTAGCTCGCGCTACCGTGCGGTGGCCAGCTCCACTTGGGAGCTGACCACCGCATTATTTATGCCAGGGTGACGCCGTGCCCGGCTGCAATGCCATTGAGAATGAAAGCAATTTTCCGGTCAAGGTTGCCGTGTTCGAGCCACTCCGGAGTCGGCCGTGGCGTCCTCGGGGGCAGTGCCTGCGTAGTAGTCACGTCCTTGAAATTCGTGGGTCCCCGGTGGCGGGGGCGGGGGTCGATGGCGATGACGGTTCAGCTGGTGCCGTGGTCACGAAAGCTTCTGTGCAGGACGGGGCCGCGCGCCGACGCGGCTGGGCCGGCGGGCAACTAGGGTAAGGCCTTCTCGACTCTGAACGTAATTCGACGATTATGTTCAAAAAAATACCCGCCCACCACGATTGAGGGCGAGCGGGAAAGCTGTGCGAGGGCTTTAGATATCGCCGGCGGCGTCTTCAGCGACGTAAAGGATGGTCTCGACGCGGCCTTGTGCGCCGCAGGCCGGCCAGTAATCGGGGTCATCGCCGTGGGCGACACGCGCGGCCGCCTCGGCCTTGGCCTCGCCGGCGACGAGCAGCCAGACGCGATCTGCCGACTGCACGGCCGGGAGCGTGAGCGTGAGGCGCTCGGCCGGGGGCTTGGGTGAGTCGGAGACGGCGACGACGCGGCGCTCGGTCTCACGGACGGCATCGGAATGTGGGAAGAGAGAGTTGATGTGGCCCTCGCCGCCCATGCCGAGCAGATGGAGGTCGAAGCCCTGAGGCGCGTATTCCTCCAGCTCGGCCTCATAGGCCTGGGCGGCGGCTTCCATGGCGATGGCGCCGAGGTCATAGCCGTGGATGTGGGGCTCGGGGATGTCGACGTGCTGGAGCAGCGCGCCGCGGGCCTGGCCCTCGTTTGAGTCCGGGTCAGAGGTAGGCACATTGCGCTCGTCGCCGAAGAAAATGTGCACGCGGGACCAATCAACGCGCAGGGCCGGGAAGTCCTCGCCCTGGGAATCCGCCGCCGCGTCGAGACGGGCGAGCTCACGGAGCATTCCGATGCCCGCGCCACCACCAGTGAGCACGACGCGTGCGACGCCATCCCCATGGACTCCGCCGCCAGGCGCCTGTGCGGCGGCCACAGTCTCGATGAAAGCGAGGGCGGTCTGTCGTATGAGATCCTGAAGGTCGTCGACGCGGTGAACGGTAACCATGGTTATCTATTGTGCCTTAAAAATGTGGGTTATGAGTATGAAACGCGGTTGAGTGCGCGCAATGCGTGGGCATAGGTTTTATCTGCATGGAGGTAGCGCAGCTCCTCTGAAAGGACCTCGGCTTGGGTGCGCACGCCCAGAGCCACGAGGGATTCGGGAGCGCCCGGGACGGAGACGCGCACCGTGGATTCGTCGATAACCTCGACGGTGATATCGGTGTTCGCGCGGTAGAAGACGAGCTTCCGGATGGGGAAGTATGCGTCGCCCTTGGTAGGGTCGGCGACGGAGTTGAGGTCCGTGTCACCGAGCGTGATATCGCAGTCGGTGCGGCGTACGGCGACGGCGAGGCGATCGGCGAGCCACGCGGCGGCGAGGTCCACGGCGGGATCGCCAGCCGGGCCGGAGATTTCCACGGCTTCGACGGGCTCGTGCGGGTGGCGGTCGAGCGCGGAAGCGACGATGCCGCGCCAGAGGGTGAGCGAGGCCCACGTCATGTCCGAATCGCCGGGGGCGTAGCCGCGTGAGAGTTGCTGCAGGCGCAGGTAGACGGTCTCCACGTTGTACTCGGCGGCGCCAACGTTGGTGATGCGGCGCTGGGCGAGCGCGCCCACGGGATGGTGGGACGGGGCCTCGGGGAACTGGCTGGGCCACCAGGCGACGATGGGGGTATCGGGAAGCAGCAGCGGCGTGATGACGGCCTCGGCCTGGTCTGCCAGCGAGCCGTGGAGGCGCATGACGACCATCTCGGAGGCGCCGGCCTCGCCGCCCACGCGCAGCTGCGCGTCGAGCGCGGTGGGGGCGCTGCGGTCGCCGGTGACGACAACGAGCACGCGCGAGGGGTGCTCGTGCGAGGCGTCGCGCACCGAGGCAAGAATCGCTTCGATATCGTCCGCGACATCAGCCACGACGATGAGCGTGAGCACGCGGCCCGTGGTGAGCGTGTAGTGCTCCTGGGCCTCGACGAGCTTCGAGGCAATTTCGCGGGTGCTCGTGTGCGGCAGCGGGATAATCATGCTGGAAGTAAACCCTTCTGGTCTGTGGAGAACGACTCGAGCTGGTGGTTAGGGGCGGCGCCAGGCGTGGCCACGGCGCGCGAGCATGCGGTCGGCCGAGCGCGGGCCCCACGTGCCTGCGGGGTATTCCTCCGGCTGTCCGGCCTCGGCCCAGTAGTTGAGGATGGGGTCGAGGATGGACCAGGACAGCTCGACCTCGGCGTTCGTGGGGAACAGCGAGGACTCATCGAGCAGGGCGTCGAGGATGAGGCGCTCATAGGCTTCGGGGGATTCCTCCGTGAAGGCCTCGGCGTAGGCGAAGTCCATGTTGACGTCACGGACCTCCATCGTGGAGCCGGGGACCTTGGAACCGAAACGCATGGTCACGCCCTCGTCCGGCTGGACACGGATGACGACGGCGTTTTGGCCGAGGGCCTCGGTTTGGCCTTCGCCGAAAGGCTGGTAGGGCGCGTGCTTGAACACGAGGGCGATCTCGGTGACGCGGCGGCCCAGGCGCTTGCCCGTGCGCAGGTAGAACGGCACGCCGGCCCAGCGGCGGGAGTTCACCGAGAGCGTGCACGCGGCATAGGTCTCCGTGGAGGAGTGTGGGTCGAAGCCCTCTTCCTCGCGCAGGCCTTGGACATACTCGGAGCCTTGCCAACCGGCGGCGTATTGGCCGCGGGCGGTCGTCTTATTGAGCGGGTACTCGGGCTTCGTGGCGCGCAGAACCTTGATCTTCTCGGCCTGAAGCGCGGCGGGCTCGAAGGAAGAGGGCTCTTCCATGGCGACGAGCGCGAGCAATTGGAGGAGATGGTTCTGGATGACGTCGCGGGCGGCGCCGATGCCGTCGTAGTAGCCTGCACGGCCGCCCAAGCCGATGTCCTCGGCCATGGTGATCTGGACGTGGTCGATGTAGTGGGCGTTCCACATCGGCTCGAAGATCTGGTTGGCGAAACGCAGGGCCAGGATGTTTTGCACCGTTTCCTTGCCGAGATAGTGGTCGATACGGAAGACCGAGGACTCGGGGAAGACGGCGTTGACGATGGCGTTGAGTTTGCGTGCCGACTCTTGATCGTGGCCGAAGGGCTTTTCGATGATGACGCGGCGCCAGGCGTCCGTGCCCTCGGCGGGCGTGGCCATGCCGACGCGCTGCATCTGGTGGCAGATTGTGGAGAAGAAGTCCGGCGGGACCGACAGGTAATAGGCCCAGTTGCTGCCGGTACCGCGGGCGACGTCGAGCTCGGCAAGGCGGTCGCGGAGGAGATCGAAGCCGGCGTCGTCGAAGCTACCAGTGACGAATTCGATACCTTCGGCCAAGTGCGTCCACACGTTTTCGCTGAAGGTGGTGCGTGCGCCCTTTTCTACGGCGCCGCGCACGTAGTCGCAGAAATCCTGCTTCGACCACTGGCGGCGGCCGAAGCCCACGAGCGTGAAACCAGCAGGAAGCAGGCCGCGGTTCGCCAGGTCATAGATAGCGGGAAGGAGTTTCTTGTAGGCGAGGTCTCCGGTTACGCCGAAGATGACCATGCCGGAGGGGCCCGCAATGCGCGGTAGGCGCTTGTCGTTGGCGTCGCGCAGGGGATTGACCCAGGGTCGTGGGGCAGTCACGGGGCAGATGCTTCCTTTCACCACAGTGAGGGTGCCGCGAGGATCGCGGCAGCCACTAAGAACGACAGTTAGTCTAACCCCTCACGGCGCTCAAGAGGAACAGCGTGGGGCGCGCGGCGGCTCCACGGTGCCCACAACGTGAAAAGGCCGGCACCGCGGTGAGGCGGTGTCGGCCGTAAATAGCGCGCGTGGCGGCGACTAGAGGCGGGCGCTCATGGACTCGAGCAGCTCGTTCCAGGCGGCGACGAACTTCTCTACACCCTCACGTTCGAGGACGGCGAAAACATCGTCGAAATCGATGCCGACGGCAGCGAGCTTGTCGAAGGTCTCCTGGGCCGCGGCAGCGGTGCCGGTGAGTGTGTCACCGTGCAGGTTGCCCAAATCGAGAACGGCGTCGATGGTCTTTTCCGGCATAGTGTTGACCGTGTTGGGACCAGCGAGCTCGGAGACGTAAAGCGTGGCGGGGTACTCCGGGTTCTTCACACCGGTCGACGCCCACAGCGGACGCTGGACGTTGGTGCCCTCCGGCAGATCCGTGGCGTTCGCAAACTCGTCGACGAAGAGGCCGTAAGCGAGGTGTGCGTTCGCCACGCCGGCGAGGCCGCGCAGTGCGAGTGCTTCTTCAGAGCCGATCGCCTCGAGGCGCTTGTCGACCTCGGTGTCGACGCGGGAGACGAAGAAGGAGGCCACGGAGTGGATGGTGCGCACGTCAACGCCAGCCTCGGCGGCGCGGCGGATGCCCTCCTTGAACGCGGCGATGACCTGGCGGTAGCGCGCCACGGAGAAGATCAGCGTGACGTTGACCGACATGCCCTCGGCCAGCGCGTCCGAGATGGCCGGCAAGGAGCCGTCCGTCGCCGGGATCTTGATCATGAGGTTGGGGCGGTCGACCTTGGCCCACAGCTCGCGGGCCTGGGCGATGGTCGCGGCGGCATCGTCAGAAATGCGCGGGTCGACCTCGATGGACACGCGGCCGTCCTTGTGACCAGAGGCCTCGTAAATGGGCGCGAAGACGTCGCACGCAGCGCGGACGTCGTCGATGGCGAGCGAGTAGACGGCCTCGTCCACGGACGCGCCTTCCGCCTTGAGCTTGGCGATGTCCTCGTCATAGGCCGTGCCCTGGCCCATCGCCGCAGCGAAGATGGCCGGGTTGGTAGTCACGCCGACGATGGACTTCGTGTCGATGATCTCCTGCAGGTTGCCTGACTGGAGGCGATCTCGGGAGAGGTCATCGAGCCACGTGGAGGTGCCCAGGGTGTGCAGCGTGTCAATGTAGTTGCTCATACTCAACAAAACTCCTTTGCGCGTAGGTGCAAAATTTAGGCCTTGGCTGCGGCGGCCAGGGACTCCTGGGCGGCCGTAACGACGGCATCGGCAGTAAAGCCGAACTTCTCGAAGAGTTCCTCGGCCGGGGCGGAAGCGCCGAAGTGCTCGAGGGAGACGTTGCGGCCGAAGGTGCCGGTGTACTTGAACCACGGCATGGCGACGGCGGCCTCGATGGAGACGCGGGCGCGAACGGCGGACGGGAGGACGGACTCGCGGTAGGCCTCGTCCTGCTCGTCGAACCACTCGAGGCACGGCGCGGAGACGACGCGGGTGGCGGTGCCGGCCTCCTCGAGGGTCTGTGCGGCCTCGACGGCGAGCTGCACCTCGGAGCCGGTGGCGATGAGGATGACGTCCGGGGTCTCCTTGGAGCCCTCCACCAAGACATAGGCGCCGCGGCGGACGCCGTCGTGAGCCTTCTCTGCGGTGCCCTCAAGCACTGGCAGGCCCTGGCGAGAGAGCGCGAGGCCCTTCGGAGCGGCCTTGTACTCGAACGCGGCGGCCCAGGCCTGGGCGGTCTCGTTCGCGTCGGCCGGGCGGATGACGGAGAGGTTCGGGATGGCGCGCAGGGCAGCGAGGGTCTCGACCGGCTGGTGGGTCGGGCCGTCCTCGCCGAGGCCGATGGAGTCGTGCGTCCACACGTAGTAGGTATCCGTGGACATGAGCGCGCCCAGGCGGACGGCGGGGTACATGTACTCGGAGAAGATGAGGAACGTGCCGCCGTAGACGCGAGTATTGCCGTGCAGGGCGATGCCATTCATGATGGCGGACATGCCGTGCTCACGAATGCCGAAGTGGAGGTTGCGGCCGGTAGGCGACGCGGTCCATGTAGTGGTCGTGATGGAGTCCGGACCGAAGGAATCCGCGCCCTTGATGACCGTGTTGTTAGAGCCAGCGAGGTCGGCGGAGCCGCCCCACATCTCCGGAACCTTGGCAGCGAGCGCCTGGATGGCGGCCTCGGAGGCCTTGCGGGTGGCGAGCTTTTCACCGGCCTGCCACACGGGCAGCTCCGCGTCGAAGTCGGCCGGCAGCTCACGGGCGGTCATGCGGTCGAAGAGCGCCTTGTTGTCTGGGTTGGCCGTAGCCCACGCGTCGAACTTCTTCTGCCACTCGGCGTGGGTGGCGGCGCCGCGCTCGGTGAGCTTACGCGTATGCGCGAGGACCTCGTCCTCGATGAAGAAGGACTGCTCGGGATCGAAGCCGAGGACATCCTTGACAGCGGCGACCTCGTCGTCACCCAGGGCAGCGCCGTGGACGCCACCGGTGTTCATCTTGTTCGGGGCCGGGTAGCCGATGACGGTCTTTACGCGAATGAAAGACGGACGTTCGGACTCCGCCTGGGCGTTCTTCACGGCCTCGAGGATGGCCACGACGTCCTCACCGGACTCGACGGTCTGGACGTGCCAACCGTAGGCCTCGTAGCGGGCCGCGGTGTCTTCCTGGAAGGCGACGTTGGTGTCGTCCTCGATAGAGATGTTGTTGTCGTCCCAGAAGACGATGAGGTTGCCCAGCTTCTGCGTGCCAGCCAGCGAGGAGGCCTCAGAGGTTACGCCCTCCTGGACATCGCCGTCGGAGCAGATGGTGTAGATGAAGTGGTCGAACGGGGACTCGCCGGCGGGAGCCTCCGGGTCGAATAGACCGCGCTCCTTGCGGGCGGCCATCGCCATACCCACAGACGACGCGAGGCCCTGGCCCAGCGGGCCCGTGGTGATTTCGACGCCCTTGGTGTGGTGGACCTCCGGGTGGCCCGGCGTGAGCGAGCCCCATGTGCGCAGTGCCTTAAGGTCGTCCATTTCGAGACCGAAGCCGCCGAGGAAGAGCTGAATGTACTGGGTGAGCGAGGAGTGCCCGACCGACAGCACGAAGCGGTCGCGGCCAGCCCACTCGGGGTCCTTCGGATCGTGGTTAAGGACACGCTGGTAGAGCGTGTACGCCAGGGGAGCCAGGGACATGGCGGTGCCGGGGTGGCCGGAGCCGCAGTTCTGGACGGCATCGGCAGCGAGCACGCGCACGGTGTCGATCGCCTTGGTGTCCAGATCGCTCCAGTCGGCGGGATAGTTGCGGACCGTCTTGGCTTCCAGCTCTGGGGTCAGCGCTGGGGCGGTGGAATTCGAGGGGGACGTCGACATAAGAGTCTTTAAACCTCACTCACTCTTCTCGTATACATATCTATTAACTGACCCCTTTTAGTGTAGACGGCCACGCCGCTTACCCCCACCAATAATTCCTCCGCGCGCCAGATTCGGGATCTCTGCCCACTTACCGGTAGTCTGTGGGGTGCTGTTGGCGCACCTTTCGCGCTGCGCGCTGGCCGACCTGCGGAGGCAACCTGTAGAAAATCAGCGCGCGGACCACGGGAACTTTTGAATAAGTACATGCGACTACTTAGAATGCGCGCCTTGTGGGGCTGCGCACCTTCCCGCCGGGGTACAGGCCGCGGCGCTGGATACACATGCGAATTGGAAGGCTGGAGGGCTATCCCTTGGAGACAATCAAGGCCTATATTGCGCTGACGAAGCCGAGGATCATCGAGCTCCTTCTCGTCGCCGCCATCCCGGCCATGCTCCAGGCGCAGCGCGGCGTCGACGCCGTAGCCGACAACCTGTGGCTCATCGTGTCCACCATCTTCGGCGGCTGGATGGGCGCGGCCGCCGCGCACACCTTTAACAACGTGCTTGAGTTCGAGCTCGACCAGAAGATGCAGCGCACCCGCGCACGTCCCCTAGTCCGCCACACCGTGACGCGCCGCAACGCCGCCATCTTCGCGTGGATCATGCTGGCGCTGTCCGTGCTGTGGCTGGGCGTGCTCGCTCACTCGTGGCTCGCGGCCTTCTTCGTCATCCTCACGAACTTTTTCTATGCCATCGTGTACACGAAGTTTTTGAAGATGCGCAACAGCCAGAACATCGTGTGGGGCGGCCTCGCCGGCTGCATGCCCGCCATGGTCGGTTGGGCCGTCATCCGCGATAACGCGCCCGACGCCGAGCCCGACCGCTGGTGGCAGGCCATCGTGCTCTTCCTCATCATCTTTTTCTGGACCCCGCCGCACACGTGGGCCTTGGCCATGAAGTACCGCGAGGACTACAAGGCGGCGGGCGTGCCGATGCTCCCCGTGGTCGCCCCCGAGGTCGTCGTCACCCGCCAAATCATCTGGTATACGATTGGCACGCTCATCGTGTCCTTCCTCATCATTCCGGCGGCAAGCTGGATTTACCTGGTCGCTTCGATTCTCTCGGGCGCGGTCTTCCTGTGGATGGCCGTGCGCCTGCACCAAGGCGTGAAGAAGGGCGAGAAGGTCAAGCCCATGCGCTTGTTCATCTACTCGAACAATTACCTGTCCGTGCTCTTCATTGGCTTGTCCATCGACGCCGTGGTGGGCTGGGAGCCCATCGGCCGCATGCTCGGCTGGTCGGCGGTGCTCTTCTAGGGGCTTCCGCACAAAAAAGGGATCCGCAGAGGGTATCGAGCGAGTATTGGAACTGGCTAGAACCCGTCTGGCGGATCCCTTCTGGGTTGTCGATGCTTAGTCGTGGACGCGCAGGACGATGGAGCCGGTGGTCTTGCGGTCCTGGAGGTCGCGGTGCGCCTGGGCTGCGTCCTTGAGTGGGTAGCTCGCTGCGACTCGGAACGAGAGGTGACCGTCGGCGACCGCTTGGACGACGGCCTGGGCGCGCATCTGGAACTCACCTTCCTGGGACGTCCACGCGCCGATGGACGGGCGGGTGAGGAAGATAGAGCCGTGCGTGTTGAGCACCTGCGGGTCGACCGGCGGGACGGGGCCAGATGCAGCGCCGAAGAGACAGACCGTGCCGCGAGGGCGAACGACCTCGAGGGATTCCTGGAAGGTGTCCTTACCCACGCCGTCGTAGACAACGTCGACGCCGCGGCCGCCGTTGAAGCGGCGGACTTCCTCGGCCAGGCCCTCGGAGTAGCGGAAGACATGGTCGGCGCCAGCGTCGTAGGACAGCTGCTCCTTCTCGTCGGAGGAGACGACCGTGTAGACGGTCGCGCCGAGCGTCTTGGCCATCTGGGTGGCGATGAGGCCTACGCCGCCGGCGCCGGCGGTGATGAGGCAGGACGCGCCCTCACCGAGCTGGTAGACGCCGTGCGTGAGGTAGTGCGCCGTGATGCCCTGGAGGAGCATGGAGGCTGCAACCTCGTCGGAGAAATCATCGGGCACGGCGACGAGGCGGTTGCGGTCGACGCAGACCTGCTCCGCGTAGGAGCCGAAGGACTGGTCCCAGGCCACCTTGGTGCCCTCGGCAATCTCGCCGCGCGGGTCTTTGAGCACACGGCCGGTGCCCTCAAACCCGGGGACGAAGGGGGTCTTCGCGTGATAAATGCCCTCGCGATAGTAGGTGTCGATATAGTTAACGCCCGCCACGTCCACGGCGACCAAGACCTGATCGTCGGTGGGAGTGGGGGCGTTGACCTCGACGTACTCGAGGACTTCTGGGCCGCCGGGGCGGGAAACCTGAATAGCAAACATGCTACTTAGGCTACCGAACCCTAGACACGTGCCGCTAGAGATTCGCGGCGCAGGGCATACTTTTCGTCACCGCGCGGTGAGCCGGTGATGAGATCCAGCGTGCCGTAGGAGCGGATCATGCCGTTCGACCACAGCAGTGCGGTAAAGGCAGTGACCACAGACGACATGGCGATGTGGACGGGGACGGTCCACCGCGGAATGCCGAGGCGGAACTGAATGACGCCGATGGCCCACTGAATCACAATCGCCAGGATGAGCACCAGGCCCGCCTTCTTCGCCACCTGTGGTGCGCGGTGGCGGTAGAGCATGATGACGGTGACCACGGTGAGAATGAGGTAGATGTACATGCAGAACGCGTGCGTGAGTGCCATCCACTCGGTGTCGACCTCGAGGCGGCCTTCCATGCCCACGCCGTCGTCGCCGGAGTGGACGCCCGAGCCGGTGACCATCGTGCCCGTGATGAGGACGACGGACAGTGCAACGGTGGCGACGACGGCCAGCGAGCGGATGAACTGCGGGAAGGTGTGCTCCGGGGTGCCGTCATCCGGCTGGAGGATACGGTTGTAGAGCATCGCGGCGAGCCAGACGAGGACCATGGACGGCAGGAAGTGGAGCGCCACGGCCCACCAACGCAGGTCGAGGTGGACGGAGATGCCACCGATGATCGCTTGCAGCACGATACCGGCTACGTTGAGCCAGGCGTAGACCTTGAGCTCGGTGCGGCGGCAGGCCATGTACATGGCGATGACAGCGGCGGCAGCAGCCGCGGCGTCGACGAAGGTGAGGAGGCGGTTGCCGAACTCGATGGCCTGGTGAATGGCAGGCGCCGCGCCCTGCACGGGCACGAGAGAGCCTTGTTGGCAATTGGGCCACGTATCGCAGCCCAGGCCGGATCCGGTGACGCGGACGATGGAACCGCTCACTGTGATCCCGCCCTGGCACAGCAGCAGGATCATCGCGATAACGCGCTGCTGGTGCAAGGTGGGCACGGCCTCGCGGAAGAAGAGACGAATACGTTCAGAGATGTTCACGATTCTTGAGGTTACCTTTCTTTACGGAACTTCCCGTAACAATTAGGGCCGTACCGGACCTATTCAAGATAAAAGTCACATTCAGCAGGTTTTAGCCGTCGAACCGGAACCATTTCACCGCGATAGCCGACGCGGCGACCGCCCAACCCACGAGGACGAGGATCTGGAAGAGCGGAATCTCGCCGCGGAAGGCGTCAGTGAGCCCGCCGGCGAGTGCCACGGTGGGCACGAGCGTGAGTACGCCGTTGTGGCCCAGGCCCGTAGAGTACATGGCCCAGCCCACGACGCCGAGCAGCAGGAACCAGACGAGGTTGGCGAGAGCGAGGACGAGCTCGCTCGACATCGTGCCGCCTAGGATGAGGCCGAGCGCGGTAAACGCCGCGACGCCGAAGACGAGCGTGACGGCCGCGAGCAGCACGCCGCCCGGTGAGGTGCGAAAGCCCACGAGATAAGCCGTCAGGCCCAGCACGACCACTTGGACAAGGACCATCGAGGCCACGCCGATGATCTTGCCGCCGATGATGGCCCACGCGGGCACGCCTGAGGCGCCGGTGCGCTTGAGCGCGCCGTAGCGGCGGTCGAAGGCGAGCGAGATGGCCTGGCCCGTAAAGCCCGCCGAGGTCGCCGCGACGGCGAGGACCATGGGGAAGAGCTCGTCGAGTCCGTTGGCCTGGGCGCTGCCGGGCAGCGAGACAGCGTCGCCGAGACGCGCGCCGCCGATGAGCAGCATGATGGGGATGACGATGCTGAGCAGCTGTTGCTCACCGTGGCGCAGCAAGAGTTTCGACTCGATGGCGCCCTGCGCCTTGAGGATGGCGCCCACGCCGGCGCGCTGGGGCGCTGGCGTGAAGGTGCCGGGTTGATATGTCGTCATGGTGTCTCCAAAACTTGAACGTGAGTTAGCTGCGCAGTTCGCGGCCGGTGAGTTCGAGGAAGACGTCCTCGAGCGTTGCGTGTGCCGCGTCGAGGCGGCGCAGGAGCACGCCCTGGTCGGCGAGTGCGGCGGTGAGGGCGGCGATGGTGGCAGGAGTGGGGGCATCGGCAAGCGCGTAGTGCAAGGGGCGCTGCGCGACGGCCTTGACTGGAAGTGCGGCGAGGTCAACCTCGCAATCGGTCTCAAAGGTGAGCTGCGCGCCGCGGTTGTCGTCCATGAGCTCCGCGGGGGTACCCTCAGCGACCTTGCGGCCATGGTCGATGATGATGACGCGGTCCGCGAGGGCCTCGGCCTCGTCCATGAGGTGGGTGGTGAGTACGACGGTCACGCCGTCGCGCTTGAGAGCGCGAATGAGTTCCCACACCGCGAGGCGCGACTGCGCGTCCATGCCGGCGGTGGGCTCGTCGAGAAAGACGAGCTCGGGGCGGCCGATGAGCGCGAGCGCGAGTGAGAGGCGCTGCTGCTGGCCGCCGGAGAGGCGCCGGTAGGTATTCTTCGCCACGCCTTCGAGCCCGAGAACCTCGATGAGCCAGTCCGGGTCAAGCGGGTTGCGGGAATAGCGCGCGGTTAGTTCAAGCATCTCGCGGACGCGAATGCCGGAGTAGGAGCCGCCGCCTTGGAGCATGATGCCGATGCGCTCGCGGACGCCGTCCGGATTCGTCGCTGGGTCAAGGCCCAGCACGCGGATGGAGCCCGAGGTGGGGGCGGCAAAGCCCTCGCACATTTCGATGGTCGTCGTCTTGCCGGCGCCATTGGGACCGAGGAAGCACAGCAGCTCGCCGCGGCTCACGTGGAAGCTCAGGCCGTCGACGGCGCGGGTGGCGCCGAAAGCCTTGACCACAGAGTCGACGATGAGCGCTGCCTCGTGTCCGTCAAAAGTTGTATTCACGGACACTCAGTCTAAGTCATGAAGCCCCGCGCGACGCAAAAGAAGCGCCCATGTCCCAGCAACAACCGCGAAGGCGCCCAGCGCTGCAAGGTAGATGACGAGCACCGTGCCCGGCGGCAGGCCCAAGCCGCGGGGCAGCACGAAGAAGCTCATGGGCACCGAATACGCCACGACGATGGTGCGAAAGAAATGGCGGTTTGCCCACGCTGCCAGGGGAAAGACAGCCCACAGGATGTACCAGGGGTGCACGACGGGAAAGAGTGCGACGAGGACGGCGGTGGCCACGCCAAGGCCGCCCACGGGATGGATGGCGCCGCGGTACGTGGCCCAGAGCATGCGGAGCATAAACGCGCCAGCGAGCAACACGCCGGCCGCGCGCGTGACAGACAGGATGGCGTCCGTGTGGTCGCCCAGGCCCAGGAGCATGCCCAGGAAGCCGGTGATGACGCCGATGTCCGTGGAGATGGAAATCCAGGAACGAATGGTCGCAGCGCCACCTTGACCGGTGACCCAGCCGAGGCCGATCCCCGTGATGGCCGAGACCGCGAGAATGGATGCAGCCAGGGTCACGACCTGGACCGCGACCGCGGTCGCGAGTGCCCGGGCCGTCGAGTAGCCGCGGCGCAGGGCGAGGCAGCGCGCAAGCGCCATGCCCGTAAAACCGAGCCCAATAAAACCGGTGACCTTGACCATGCCCGCGCAGCTTATGAGCACGCCCGAGGCGATAAGCCAGCCCAGCCAGCGCCAGTCACCCAGGCGGCCCAGCTTATCGATGCCCCGTAACGCCAGCTCGACGCCCACGAGGACGAGGCCCAAGAGGATGGACTCGTTGTGGATGCCGCCCACGAGATGGAGGATGGCGAGCGGATTGAGGACGCCGAGCCAGAGGGCGGCGGCGGGGGAGACGCGGCAGCGGCGGGCGAGGCGTCCCGTGGCCCAGCCCGCGGCGACGATGCCTGCAAGCGAGAGGAGGCGGTGCGCGATGACCCCGGCCATAATCGAGTCGTGGGTGAGTACGCTGATGGCAGCCGCGAGCCCGAGCGAGACCGGCCCATAGGGCGAGGGAGAGTTGGCCCAGATGAAGGGCACAGAGCGCGCGAGCCGGTTATCCGCGCCCAGGATCTCCACCGGACCGCCTGCGTATGGGTCGAGCCCCTGGTGAACGATGGACCCGTTGGCGAGGTACGAGTAAATGTCCTGTGTAAACAACGGTGCAGTGAAAATGAGCGGGACGACCCAGCCGGCCCACGTGCGCCACATCTGACCTTCGGTGACGAGCCGTTGTACACGGCGCGGCGTGGCGGGACGCACGAGGTACCAACCCCGCGGGTCCTTCTCGCTCGCGCGCCAGCGGTAGCGCGGCAGATGGATCCGGTGGCCTACAAACGGCGCCATGCCTACCCATGCCACGACGAGCAGGCCGATCCCGACGAAGACGAGCGCCGAGGAACTCTGCAACAGCCGCGACATGAGCGCGCCCGAGGGCACGTTATCGTACGGATTGCCCACCACGGGCAAAGCGCCGGCACCCAGGCCGCCGAATGCAATGAGCAGGGAGCCTGCCGTACCCATCCAGCGCAGCGCAAAGAAGCGGCGCAGCTGATTGATGGTGGAGCGCTCCGTCACGGGGGCATCGACAGGCAGGAGGTCGAAGCGCGCGTCAGACTCGGTTCCGGTGGCGCCGTCTGCATGGAGCAGCGCCGAACGCGAGCCCGGGGCGCCGAGGCGCGGAAGAGCGTCGCGCAGGGCCGACGTATCCGTCGTGCTCGCGTGGTCCGCGTTGTTCTCCTTCACCCGCCCTACTTTAGCGGGCAGGCCGACTTGGGCCCGAATACCGGTCGACACGGGGAATGGGGGCACCAACGACACGCCGTCGAGCAGCCCTGGTGGCATTTGGGAATGAATTAGGGAACACTAGTGTTGTCTAAAGGCGTAAAGCCCCTTTGGACTTCTCAGAATGAGGATTCTCTATTCATGTCGGCGCCGCGCTACACGGCGCCACAACCAGCAGGAGGTGGACGAGGAGATGACCCGCTCCGTTTCGGCGAGCAGCAACGCCTCGAAGACAACTGCTACGCGCGGCACGCGCTCCACGCGCACCGCACGCGCAGAAAAGAAACACGCGCAGCCGTCCCGCGAGGCAGACGTGCAGAAAGAAACCCGGTCGACGGAGGGGGACACCCGCCGCCAGATTATGCTTCTCATGCTCAAAGACGGTCCTGTGACGGCATCCCACCTGGGAAAGAAGCTTGGGCTTTCCGCCGCCGGCGTGCGCCGGCATCTAGACATTCTGGTGGAAGACGGCCTTACCGAAATCGTCCATCGCCCCGGCAAGCTCGGGTCCGGTGGGCGTGGACGTCCGGCCAAACACTTCCGCCTCACGGATCAGGGCCGTGCCCATTTCGGCCACGCCTACGATGAGCTGGCTTCCGATGCCCTCGACGCGCTGCGCGCCGTGGGCGGACCCGAGGCCGTCAAGCTCTTCGCCAAGGCGCGCTTCCAGCGTCTTCTCGACGACGTCGCTCCGTTGACGGACGCCGGCGAGGACGTGGAAGACACCGCCCGCAAGCTGGCCGAGGCGCTCGATGCCCACGGTTATGCCGCGACGGTGACGAACGCGGGTCACGGCATCCAGATCTGCCAGCACCATTGCCCGGTCGTGCACGTCGCGGCGGAGCACCCGGAGCTGTGCGAGGCGGAGCAGGAAGTCTTTTCCGCCCTATTAGGCACACACGTGCAGCCCTTGGCCTCTATTGCGGACGGTCACGGCATCTGCACCACGAATATCCCCGTAAATATCCCCCTGACAGTAATCGATAAAAAGTAAGTGAAAGGAGCGGGCTGTGACTCAAACACAACCGGCACCGGGGCTTGAAACCAAGATGAGTGATGACGAGATCATCTCCTCCATCGGTGGTTACGACTACGGCTGGCATGACTCGGACGAGGCTGGCCAGGCCGCACACCGCGGCCTGAGCGAAGACGTCGTCCGTGACATCTCGGCGAAGAAGAACGAGCCGGAATGGATGCTGGAGTCCCGTCTCAAGGCGCTGCGCATCTTTAACAAGAAGCCGGTCCCGACCTGGGGCCCCGATCTTTCGGACATCGACTTCGACAACATTAAGTACTTCGTTCGCTCCACCGAGAAGCAGGCGC
The DNA here is from genome assembly GCF_001563605.1 of Corynebacterium sp. CMW7794. Classification (NCBI taxonomy): domain Bacteria; kingdom Bacillati; phylum Actinomycetota; class Actinomycetes; order Mycobacteriales; family Corynebacteriaceae; genus Corynebacterium; species Corynebacterium sp. CMW7794. The sequence continues at coordinate 14,198 of NZ_KQ961781.1, read as the reverse complement.
AGACCTGGGACGATCTCCCGTCTGACATTAAGGAAACCTACGACAAGCTGGGTATTCCGGACGCAGAAAAGAAGCGTCTCGTCTCCGGCGTCGCCGCACAGTACGAGTCCGAGGTTGTCTACCACAAGATCCGCGAGGATCTTGAGGCCCAGGGCGTTATCTTCGTCGATACCGATACCGCCGTGCGCGAGTACCCGGAAATCCTCCAAGAGTACTTCGGCACCGTTATCCCGGCCGGCGACAACAAGTTCTCCGCCCTGAACAACGCCTGCTGGTCCGGCGGCTCTTTCGTCTACGTCCCCAAGGGCGTGCACGTGGACATCCCGCTCCAGGCCTACTTCCGCATCAACACCGAAAACATGGGTCAGTTTGAGCGCACCCTCATCATCGTCGAAGAGGACGCGTACGTGCACTACATCGAGGGCTGCACCGCCCCGATTTATAACTCGGACTCCCTGCACACCGGTGTCATCGAGATCGTGGTGAAGAAGGGCGGACGCTGCCGCTACACCACCATTCAGAACTGGTCCACCAACGTCTACAACCTCGTGACCCAGCGCGCCAAGGTCGAAGAGGGCGGCACCATGGAATGGGTCGACGGCAACATCGGCTCCAAGGTCACCATGAAGTACCCGTCCGTGTGGATGACCGGCGAGCACGCCAAAGGCGAAGTCCTCTCCCTGGCGTTCGCAGGTGAAGGCCAGGTGCAAGACACCGGCTCCAAGATGGTTCACATGGCACCGCGCACGTCGTCCAACATCATTTCTAAGTCCGTGGCCCGCAACGGTGGCCGCGCCGCCTACCGCGGCCTGGTCCAGGTCAACACGAACGCGTACCACTCCACGGCCAACGTCGAGTGTGACGCCCTGCTCGTGGATAACACCTCGCGTTCGGACACGTACCCGTACAACGACATCCGCAACGAGTACGTCACGCTCGGCCACGAGGCAACGGTCTCCCAGGTCTCTGAGGAGCAGCTGTTCTACCTCATGTCCCGCGGCCTCGAGGAAGAGGAAGCCATGGCGATGATCGTCCGCGGCTTCGTCGAGCCGATTGCCAAGGAGCTCCCGATGGAATACGCCCTCGAGCTCAACCGCCTTATTGAACTGCAGATGGAAGGATCGGTGGGCTAGACAGTGGTCGCCTCCAACGAATTCAACCCGGCTGACGTCACGAAGGGCGATCAGTTTACTTCCTTCAACGTCGAGGACTTCCCGGTCCCGCACGGCCGCGACGAGGTCTGGCGCTTTATCGCGCTGCGCAAGCTCCGCGGCCTGCACAACGGCCAGTTCGCCCCGGTTGTCGCGCAGAAGATTCAGGTCACCACGCCGGCTGGCGTCTCCACGGAGAGGCTTGAGCCTTCCGATGCCCGCTTGGGCACTGCCGGTGCCCCCGCCGACCGTGTCGCGGCGCAGGCATGGACCTCCATGCCCGAGGCTCAGCTTGTGACCATCGACGCTGAGGCCACCCCGGCCGAGCCGGTGGAAGTCACCATCACGGGTGCTGGCGAGGGAGTGACCTCCTTTGGCGCGACCTCCATCCAGGTCGGCCACCACGCGCAGGCCACCGTCGTGCTCAAGTACGTTGGCTCCGGCACGCACGCGGATAACGTCGAGTTCATCCTCGGTGATGGCGCAAACGTCACCGTCGTCGTCGACGCGGACTGGGAAGATGACGCGGTCCACCTCGGCCACCAGGTGGTCAAGCTCGGCCGCGACGCCGTCTTCCGCCACAACACTGCGGTCTTCGGCGGCGAGATCGTCCGTCTCGTCCCGCGCGTCGTCTTCGACGCCCCGGGTGCCGATGCCGAAATGCTCGGCGTCTACTTCGCGGACTCCGGCCAGTACTTCGAGAACCGCCTGCTCGTGGACCACGACGTGCCGAACTGCCGTTCCCGTGTGTTCTACAAGGGCGCGCTCCAGGGTGTCGCCGGCCAGGACGACGCGAACCCCGTCGCCGCGATGGGCGCCTCGAACCGCAACGAAGCTCGCACTTGCTGGGTGGGCGACGTGCTCATCCGTTCGTCTGCCACGAACACCGACACCTACGAGACCAATAACAACCTCATCCTCACCGAGGGCGCGCGTGCAGACGCCATCCCGAACTTGGAGATCCAGACCGGCGAGATCGTCGGTGCCGGCCACGCCGCCACCGTCGGCCGCTTCGACGACCTCGAGCTGTTCTACCTTATGTCTCGCGGTATTCCGGAGGCTGAGGCCCGCCGCCTCATCATCCACGGCTTCTTCTCCGAGGTCATCGGCCGCATTCCGGTCGAGTCCCTCCGCGAGGACCTCGAGGCTCGCGTCGTTGCTGAGCTTGCCAAGATCAACGCCTAAAACACCCCGCGTCACGCACCCACACGCCTTTTAGCGAAAGCAGGAAAACTTATATGTCTACCCTGGAAATCAAAGACCTCCACGCGCAGGTCGTTCCGTCCGATGAGAATGAGACTCCCAAGGAGATTCTCAAGGGCGTCAACCTCACCATTAACTCCGGCGAGACCCACGCCGTCATGGGCCCCAACGGCTCCGGCAAGTCCACGCTGTCCTACGTCATCGCTGGTCACCCCAAGTACGAGGTCACCTCCGGCGAGATCCTCCTCGACGGCGAGAACGTCCTCGAGATGTCCGTCGACGAGCGTGCTCGCGCCGGCCTCTTCCTCGCTATGCAGTACCCGACCGAGGTCCCCGGCGTGAAGATGGCACAGTTCATGCGCTCCGCCGTCTCCGCCGTCCGCGGCGAGGCCCCGAAGCTTCGTGAGTGGAACAAGGAGCTCACCTCCGCCCGCGAGAAGCTCGACATCGATAAGTCGTTTGCACACCGTTCCGTCAACGAGGGCTTCTCTGGCGGCGAGAAGAAGCGCCACGAGGTCATGCAGCTCGACCTGCTCAAGCCGAAGTTCGCCATCATGGACGAGACCGACTCCGGCCTTGACGTCGACGCCCTGCGCATCGTCTCCGAGGGCATTAACCGCTACCAGGAGGAGACCGGCGGCGGCATTCTCATGATTACGCACTACAAGCGCATCCTCAACTATGTGAAGCCGGACTTTGTCCACGTCTTCGCCAACGGCCACATCATCACGACGGGCGGTGCCGAACTGGCAGACCAGCTTGAAGCTGAGGGCTACGAGAAGTTCATCAAGTAGCACCCGCGCCCGGCCCGCCAGGACCATTCCCGGCGGGCCTTCGCGTCCCACCGCCGCATGGCGGCATAACCGAATATTTAGACACAAACTTAGACGTGATTTTCAACAAGGAGGTGTCATGTCTGACCTAGACGTGACCGCCATCCGGGAACAGTTCCCGATCCTCTCGCGCACCGTGCGCGAGGATAAGCCCTTGGTCTACCTCGACTCGGGTGCCACCTCGCAGCGCCCGCTGTCGGTGTGGAAGGCTGAGGAGAACTTTGTCCTCCATACCAACGCTCCCGTGCACCGCGGCTCGTACCAGCTCGCGGAGGAAGCCACGGATGCCTACGAGACCGCGCGCGAGAACATCGCGAAGTTCGTCGGCGCCGACGGCGACGAGATCGCCTTTACCAAGAACGCCACCGAGGCCCTCAACGAGGTCGCCTTCGTGCTTGGCGATAAGCGTGCGGGCGACCTCTACGTCGGCGAAGGCGACACCATCGTCATCACCGAGGTCGAGCACCACGCGAACCTAGTGCCCTGGCAGGAGCTCGCCGCCCGGACTGGCGCGACCCTTAAGTGGTACTCGGCGACCGCCGATGGCCGCATTGATCTCGACTCGCTCGAGCTCGACGACTCTGTCAAGGTTGTCGCGTTTACCCACCAGTCGAACGTTACCGGAGCCCAAGCTCCCGTCGAGGAGCTCGTTCGCCGCGCCCACGCCGTGGGTGCCATGGTGGTCCTCGACGCGTGCCAGTCCGTGCCGCACATGCCGGTCGACTTTCACGCGCTCGACGTCGACTTCGCTGCGTTCTCCGGCCACAAGATGTGCGGCCCGTCCGGCGTCGGCGTCCTGTACGGCAAGCGCGAACTGTTGGATCAGCTCCCGCCCTTCCTCACCGGTGGCTCCATGATTCAGATCGTGAAGATGGAAGGCACCACCTTCGCCGAGCCGCCGCAGCGCTTCGAGGCCGGCACCCAGATGACCTCGCAGGTCGTCGGCCTCGGCGCCGCCGTCGAGTTCCTCAGTGAGATCGGAATGGACAAGATCCATGCACACGAGCAGGAATTCACCGCCTACGCGCTTGAGGAGCTGCAGAAGATTCCGGGCCTGCGCATCTACGGCCCGACCACCCCGGAAAACCGCGGTTCCGCCGTGTCCTTCAGCGTAGAGGGCATCCACCCGCACGACCTCGGCCAGGTCCTCGACGATCAGGGCGTGTGCGTGCGCACCGGCCACCACTGCGCGTGGCCTGTGCACCGCGCTCTCGACGCTCAGTCGACGACCCGCGCGAGCTTCTACCTGTACAACACCCGCGAGGAAGTGGACGCGCTCGTCGCGGCCATCCACTACGCACGTAAGTTCTTCCGCGTCGATGGCGTCGACGAAGACGACGCAAAGTAGGGAAGTGCACCATGAACCTTGATTCCATGTACCAGGACGTCATCCTGGATCATTACAAGCACCCGCATCATGCTGGCCTGCGCGACCCGTTCCAGGCCGAGGTGCACCACGTCAACCCGTCCTGTGGCGACGAGCTCACCCTCCGCGTGCAGCTCTCGGACGACGGCACGACCGTCGAGGACGTTTCGTACCACGGCGAAGGCTGCTCCATCTCGCAAGCCTCCACGTCCGTCATGGCAGAAGAAGTCATCGGCCTGCCCGTTGAGGAAGCCATGAAGAAACTCGAGGACTTCGACCACATGGTCACCTCGCGTGGCGAGTACGAAGGCGACGAGGACCTCATCGGCGACGGCATTGCCTTTGCCGGCGTGGCGAAATATGCAGCCCGTGTGAAATGCGCACTCCTCGGCTGGAAGGCCTTCCAGGCCGCCACTGCGGACGCCCTCAACGAACTGGAGAATAAACAATGAGCGACGAACTCATCGATCCGTACCAGAACGAAAGCTCGAACTTTGACGGCGGCGGCCAGCGCCCGCCGCAGACCGAGGAACAGATTTCCAAGGCCTTCGACGTCACCGAATATATGCGTGACGTCATCGACCCCGAGCTCGGCATCAACGTGGTCGATCTCGGCCTCGTCTACGACCTCTGGTTCGAAGAGGTCGACGGCAAGGAGACTGTCATGATCAATATGACGCTCACGTCGCCAGCTTGCCCGCTCACGGACGTCATCGGCGAACAGGTCGAAGACGCCGTGGTCGGCAACAAGCTGGCCGAAGCCGTCCAGATTAACTGGGTCTGGATGCCGCCGTGGGGCCCGAACATGATCACCGAGGAGGGCCGCGAAATGCTCCAGGCCCTCGGCTTCGCGGTCTAAGCCGTCCGAACGCACCAACTCGCACTTGCGCACCTACGCGTGAGCGCGGGTCGTCGCGTATCGGGGGCCTCACCGCGCCGCTTTTCGAACCGGAAGAAGTAGTCATCGATGCTGTGGAGGAGGGGAGTTTCGCGCTTCTCGCAGTCCTCGCGATGACCGTCAGCCGGCGCGTGAGGTTCCGGATGGTGCGGGTTGTAGAACTCGACGATGTGAAACCCCAGGCGGTTGACGTAGAAGTGGACGTTCCGCTTATCCACATACGGCGACTTCCGGGAAGCGTTCCTCGATTCCCCGATTATGATGCGCGGCCGCGACGGCCAGGCTCGTCGATAGGGCCGACGGCATCTTCGAGTCCTCGTTGAAAGGCTTCGTGTCCCGCCGTCGTGAACACATCCTGTTCATCGGCAGCGATGGGACGCAGCGCACTAGGCAGATTGGGGGACGCGCATGTCCAAAGGGAAACGTCTGTGTCTACTCGGTGCCAGCCGGCGGTGGGCCGCCGTGCCGCTGTGCGCGATAGCCGCACAATATAGCTGTGCTAGCGAGTTGGTGGCGAGTTCCACCTAGAAATCCGGGTTGATAGACTGGCTCCTTGTGATTGTGACCAATGATTTCGAAGTGCGCGTCGGCGCCCGTACCCTGCTCGACGCCCCGGGCCAGCACCTACGCGTCCAGCCTGGGGATCGTATCGGCCTGGTCGGCCGCAACGGAGCGGGCAAGACGACGACCATGCGCATCCTGGCAGGGGAGACGGAGCCCTACGGCGGCTCCGTGACCCGCTCGGGCCCCATTGGTTACCTCCCGCAGGACTCCCGCGAGGGCAATATCGAGCAGACCGCGCGCGAGCGCGTGCTCTCCGCCCGCGGCCTCGACGACATCAAACGCCGCATGGCCAAGCAACAGGAGATCATGGAAACCGCCACGGACGATAAGCACCGTGACAAGGCCATCCGCAAGTTCTCCCGCCTCGAGGAGGAGTACCACGGCCTCGGCGGTTACGAAGCTGACGCGGAGTGCGCACAGATCTGCGACAATCTAGGCCTGCCGCAGCGCATCCTCGACCAGCAGTTAAAGACCCTGTCAGGCGGCCAACGCCGTCGCGTGGAGCTGGCGCAGATTTTGTTCGCGGCATCGTCAGGCGAAGGCAAGTCCCAGACCACCTTGCTCCTTGACGAGCCCACCAACCACCTGGACGCGGACTCGATCACGTGGCTGCGCGGCTTCCTCGCTAAGCACGAGGGCGGGCTCGTCATGATTTCCCACGATGTCGAGCTGCTCGAAGCCGTTGTGAACAAGGTGTGGTTCCTCGACGCCGTGCGCGGCGAGGCGGACGTCTACAACATGGGCTTTAAGAAGTACCTCGACGCCCGCGCCACGGACGAGGCCCGCCGTCGCCGCGAGCGCGCCAACGCGGAGAAGAAGGCCTCGGCCTTGAAAAAGCAGGCCGCCAAGCTGGGTGCCAAGGCCACGAAGGCCGCCGCCGCCAAGCAGATGCTCGCGCGCGCCGACCGCATGATGAACCAGCTTGACGACGTCCGCGTCGCCGACAAGGTCGCGCACATCGAATTCCCGGAGCCGGCGCCCTGCGGCAAAACCCCTATGAACGCGCACGGGCTCACCAAGATGTACGGCTCCCTCGAGGTGTTCGCGGGCGTCGATCTCGCTATCGACAAGGGCTCCCGCGTCGTCGTGCTCGGCTATAACGGTGCCGGAAAGACCACGCTGCTCAAACTCCTCGCGGGCGTCGAGCGCACGGACGGCGAGGGCGGCATTGTTACGGGCCACGGCCTGCGCATTGGCTACTTCGCGCAGGAACACGACACCATCGACCCGGACAAGACGGTGTGGGAAAACACCATCGAGGCCTGCCCCGACGCCGGCCAGCAGGACCTGCGCGGCTTGCTCGGCGCATTCATGTTCTCCGGCGACAAGCTGGAACAGCCCGCAGGCACGCTCTCCGGCGGTGAGAAAACGCGTCTGGCCCTGGCCACGCTCGTGTCGTCCCGTGCCAACGTGCTGCTCCTCGACGAGCCCACCAATAACCTCGACCCGCAATCGCGCGAACAGGTCCTCGAGGCGCTGGGCACCTACACCGGCGCCGTCGTCCTTGTCACCCACGACCCGGGCGCGGTCAAAGCCCTCAAGCCTGAGCGCGTCATCATCATGCCCGACGGCGACGAGGACCTGTGGAACGATGAGTACATGGAGATCGTGGAGCTCGCCTAATGCAGCGCGTTCTTCTCGACTGTGACCCGGGCATCGACGACACCCTCGCGTTGGCCTACCTCGCCGCGCTCCATCACGTCGGCGAGATTGAGCTCGTGGGCGTGACCACGTCTGCTGGCAATGTGAGCGTGGGGGAGACCGCGCGCAACGCCGCGTGGGCGTTGGAAACTCTCGGCCTCAGCCAAGTCCCCGTTGCTCCCGGCCAGCCCAGCCCCCTCGCCGTCCCGCTTGTCACGACGCCGGAGACCCACGGCCCGCACGGCGTGGGCTATCTCTCGCCGCCGGACTCCTATGAGTTTGCAGCGGATTGGCGGGCCATCTGGAGGCGTGCGCAAGCAGTCGGCGCGCACCTCATTATCACGGGGCCGCTTACGAACGCCGCGACGTGGGCCGCCGGCCGCAGCTTCGACGACTTCGCGTCGCTCACCGTCATGGGCGGCGCCGTGAACTACCGCGGCAACACGACGCCCACGGCGGAGTGGAATTTCCATGTGGATCCGCACGCAGCCGCGCGCTTCTTTGAGAAACTAGGGCACTCCGGCCACCTAGCCACGCTGTGTTCGCTCGAGGTCACCGAACAATTCCTCATAGACTCGCCGCGTCTCGACAAACTCATTGACGTCCTAGGCGACGCGCCCATCGCGACCGTCCTGCCCGAACTGCTGCGTTTCTACTTCGAATTCCACGAGGCCCAAGGCGAGGGCTACCAAGCCCAGATTCACGATCTCCTCACGACGATGATCGCGCTCGACCGCATCACCTTCGACGCCGTCGATACCACCATCGCCGTCGAGGCCGACTCGCCGCTCCTGCGTGGCACCTCCGTCGCCGACCTCCGCAGTCACTGGGACGCCCCGCACAACGCCCGTCTGGTCACGGCCGCCGACATCGACGCCGCCCACACCGAACTTCTCCGCGCAGCCCGTTTCCTCGCCGAGTAGCGGGTGTTAGGGTCGGGGAGTCCACCCCTTTCTGCGAAAGACCATGGCCATCGGGCTTCCCGAGCTGTTCTGCATCATCCTCTTCGGCAGGAAAAGTCTGGAAGGCGCTTGACCTGTACATCGCGGACACGTCGCAGACGCTAGACTAAGCCACGTCTCTGAAGACTCTGACCGCGAAAGGAGGTGTGATGGCGCAAAAGAAAGACCGCTCCATGTGGAAGATGAACCCCGAGCAACTCCAGGAGCATCTTGTCCTGCGTGCCCGCGCAACACGGATACCGGACAAGAAGAAGCTCAACTCCAAGAAGGCCTGCCGCCAGCACAACCAGCGGCAGGCCTTCGGCCTTTCTCGTCACCCCCGCGTGCCTCAAGTTTGTGCCACCGCGCTCGCGTCGTAAACTATGGGCTGTTTGCACGCCGCGTCCGAGGTGACATAGGAACGCGCACGTGCTCCATTCGTGTGCCGCGCCCCGCGCGGCCGACCTCTTAAGGAACACATGTCACAACTCTCGCTTACTCCCGCGCGCCGGACGCTCGTCGTTATCGGCGGCTTGCTCGTTCTCTTCACCTGGCTGTACCTCGTCCTCGCCCGACCCACCGATTGGGAATCCGTGGCGGGCTCGAGCTCCGCACTCATTACGCTCGGCGGCTACGTCGGAGGCGCCATCCTGCTCCTCGCTGGTTCCCTGCCGTCGCTGCCCGCACGCACCATCGCCGTCATCCCCGTCGCGCTCGTGCTCAACATCGTAGTCGGCGAGATCGTCGGCACCATCGGCCTGCCGCTCTACCTCGACTCCGTGGGCACGGTCCTCGTCTCCGCGCTCGCCGGCCCCATTGCGGGCCTGGCTACCGGCACGCTCTCGTCCGTCGTCTGGGGCCTCATTAACCCCGCGGCCCTCCCATTCGCCGCAGGCGCCGCCGCCACCGGTTGGCTCGCCGGGTTGGCCGTCAAGTCTGGCGCGTTCAAGCACTGGTGGTCTGTCATCGTCTCCGGCGCCATCATTGGCATTATCACCGGCGCCATCGCCGCCCCCGTCGCGGCCTTCGTCTACGGCGGCACCGCCGGCGTAGGTACCGGCGCCGTGGTCTCGCTCTTCCGCGAGCTCGGCAATTCGCTGCTCGCCTCGGTGACCATGCAGTCCTTCATCTCGGATCCGCTGGATAAGGCCATCGTCTTCCTCATCGTCTGGGCCGCACTCAAGGCCCTGCCCAAGCGCACGCTGGCCTCCCTGCGCCCCCAGCCTGCCGATGCCGCCTAACCCCATGTCCCCACACCCCGCCACCGTCTTGCTCGCCGCCGCGTGCGGCTGGTTCCTCGTGGTGGCGGTTAATACGCCGCTATCCTCGGCGCTTATCCTTTCCCTCTCACTCGTGCTCGGCACCTGGGCTGCGCGCTCGGTCGCCGTCATCGCCACGACGCTGGCGCTTACCGTGCCGGCGGCGCTGTCCATGGTGCTCATCCACGCCCCCTACGGCGAGCACCGCATCGCACCCCTCCTCACCAGCGATGGCCTGGCGCTCGCAGGCTCGCTGTCCCTGCGCTTCGCCGCCCTTATGGGCTGCGTCCTCGCCGCGGCCGCCGCGCTGTCTGTCTCCGAGGTCTCCAAGTGGATGCAGGTCTCTCGCGTCGGATATAAGGCCGCCTACGTCGTCGGTGCGTCCCTGCAGTCCCTGCCGCAGGGCCGCCAGGCCATGTCCGCAGTCCGCGACGCCAATCGCCTCGCCGGTGTGAAGATCGGCCTGCGCAACGTCGGTCCGCGCGTCATCATCCCGGTCATCGCGCGACTGCTCACGCAGGGCGCCCAGCGAGGCCACGCTCTCGCCGCCATCGGCTTCGACGAGCCCGGCCCGCGCACCCTCCTTCAACCGGTCCCAGACTCTGCAGCACAACGCGCGCTGCGCTGCTTCCTCGTTCTCGCTACGGTGGTTATCGCATGGTTCTAGAACCCATTCCCGGCGAGGTCACGACCGTCACGGTCGGTTTCGACGAAAACGCCGACGAGGTCGCCCACCAGCTCGCGACGCAGTGGGGCGTCGACACCGTCATCGGCGCCGACGCCTCTGCCCACGTCTCGCTCCTGCGCGCCACCGTCCGCGAAGAACTCGCCCTGGCCCTCGAGCACCGCGGAACCCCGCGCGCCGAGATGGCCGCACGCGTCGATGACATGCTCGCCGCCGTCGGTCTCACCGAGCTGGCCGAACGCGACCCGGCCCGGCTCTCCGGCGGCCAGACCCGCCGCCTTGTTTGCGCGGCCGTCGCCATCGCACATCCCAAGGTGCTTATCGTCGTCGAGCCCTACGCCGGCCTCGATCCCAACTCGCGCGCCCAAGTCGAACTGTTGCTCCACGGGCTGGGGGAGACCGCCGTCGTCCTCGTCCAGGCGGACACCCGTTCCACCCGACCCGACCTCACGCCCGTCGCGCCCGGCGACGGATTCACCCTCGGGCCGCTCAGCGCCACCCGCGGCACGCAGCGCCGACGCTGGTGGAAGCTCAAAGCCCCCGAGCACGCCGAGTTTGCCGTCGGCCCCGTCACCATCCCGGTGCAGCATGGCGGTGTCACGTGGCTGCGCGGTGGCAACGGCTCGGGCAAGACGACGCTTCTGCGCGCCGCCGCGGGACTCGACGGCCACGAGCCCGCGCACTCCTCGCTCGGCATGGCCCTTCAATCGCCCATGGACCAGGCGATTACCCCAACGCTCGCGCAGCTCGTGGGCGACGCCGCGCTCACCGCAGAGCTAGGGCTTCCGCCGGACGAGCATCCCCTCGACGCGTCGGCCTCGCAGTTGCGCGTAGCCCAGGTCGCGGCCACCGTAGCGCAGGGCCGCGAAGTCGTGGTCTTCGACGAGCCCGACACGCTTGCCGATGCCACCGGCCGCACCGCCCTGCACTCTCTCCTGCACCGCGCGCTCAGCGCCGGCTCCGCGCTTATCATCACGTGCCATGACCCAGCATTCGTCGCAGAGATCACGGCCTATGCCACGGTGCGCGAGTGCAGCATCAACACCGTGTGACCGTCCTTGGGCTCGCGCTGGGCTGCGGCGGCGGGGAGAAGGGGGCATCGGCAAGCTAGTTGCGGAAACCGTGGACCGGGGCAGGGATGAAGCCGCCGCGGTGAATGAAGGTGGAATTGCCCACCTGGTTGACCGGAATGACCGGGGCGTAGCCGAGGAGTCCGCCGAAGTTGACTTCGTCGCCGGGCTGCGTACCCGGAACCGGGATGACGCGCACGGCGGTCGTCTTATGGTTCATGACGCCGATGGCTGCCTCATCCGCAATCATGCCGGCGATAAGCTCGGCCGAGGTGTCGCCCGGGATCGCAATCATGTCGAGGCCCACCGAGCAGATGGCCGTCATGGCCTCGAGCTTCTCGATTTTCATGCTGCCGGAGCGCACGGCGTCGATCATGCCCTTGTCTTCAGAGACCGGGATGAAGGAGCCGGAGAGGCCACCTACGCGGGAGCAGGCCATCATGCCGCCCTTCTTCACCGCGTCGTTGAGCAGCGCGAGCGCCGCGGTGGTGCCGTGCGTGCCGACCTGGTCCAGGCCCATGTGTTCGAGAATGTGCGCTACCGAGTCGCCGAGCTCGGCGGTGGGGGCAAGCGAGAGGTCGATGATGCCGAACGGCACGCCGAGACGCTCCGCCGCGAGGTTGCCCACGAGCTGGCCGGCGCGGGTGATCTTAAAGGCGGCCTTTTTGATTTCCTCGGCGACTTGGTCGAGGGTGGCGCCCTCGAGCGAGCCGAGCGCGCGGTCGACGACGCCAGGGCCGGAGACACCGACGGAGACGACGCAATCCGGCTCCTCGATGCCGTGGAAGGCGCCGGCCATAAACGGGTTATCGCCTACGGAGTTGGCGAAGACGACGAGCTTCGCGCACGCGATGGCGGAATCGTCCTTGGTAAGCTCCGCGGACTCCTTGATAATCTCGCCGAGACGCTTGGCGGCGTTCATATTGATGCCGGCGCGCGACGACGCGATATTGACCGACGAGCAGACGACGTCCGTGTTGGCGAGGGCCTCCGGGATGGAGTTGATGAGACGCTTGTCCGCAGTGGTCGCGCCCTTCTCGACGAGGGCGGAGTAGCCGCCGACGAAATTGACGCCGACTTCCTTGGCCGCCTTGTCGAGCGCCTTGGCGGCCTCAACCGGGCTGCCGTCCACGCCGGCGGTGACGAGCGCGATGGGCGTGATGGAGATGCGCTTGTTGACGATGGGGATGCCAAGCTCGGCCTCGATGCCTTCGCACACCTCGACGAGGCGGGAAGCCTGGCGGGTGACGTGGTCGTAGATGGCCTGCGCGGTCTCCGCCATGGTGGAACGCGCGCAGCTGAGCAGGGAGATGCCCATGGTCACGGTGCGGATATCGAGACGGTACTTGTCGATCATCTCGATGGTGTCGATGACACCGGAGGTATTAAAACGTGTCGACATGGCTGCTTAGACCTCGTGCATAGCGGTGAAGATGGCCTCGGATTGCAGGCGAATGGCCTGGCCGGTGGCCTCGGCGACCGGAGCCATGTGCGTCTGGAGGTCCGCGATGGTCGTTTCCTTCTCGTCGAACTCGACGCGCAGGATCATGGTGAAGAAACCCGACATGAGGGTCTGCGAGACGTCGACGACGTTGACGTTCTTCTCCGCGATCGCGGTGGTGACGGCGGCGATAATGCCGGTGGAGTCTGCACCGGTGACAGTCATGATGGCATACATGTCTGTGTATTCTATACGGCTGCGCTCCTACGTCGGTGGTACGGTGGGGCGGCATGCCTTCTACTACTAAAACTGTCATGTACATCGGCGGCCACGGCAAGATCGGGCTACTTTCCACACCGAAGCTCGTCTCCGCGGGTCACACCGTGCGCTCGCTCGTGCGCAAGAAAGAATACTTCGACGAGCTGCGGGAGTTGGGGGCGCAGCCGGTACTCGGCGACATTACTTCGCTGACGCAGACGGACTGGGAGAAGCTCTTCGACGGCGTCGACGTCGTGGTCTGGGGCGCCGGCAACGGCGGCCGCGGCGGCGCTGAGCTGACCACCGCCGTGGACCGCGATGGTGCGCTCACCGTCATCGACGCCTTGGAGGCTCTCGCCGCCTCGGACCGCGCTGTCCCTAAGTTGGTCATGATTTCCTACATCGGGGCGACTCAGAATTCCCCGTCGCTGGAGGGCAACTCCTGGGACGCCTACGTTTCGGCGAAGAAGACTGTCGATGCCCGCCTTAACATCTCTTCGCTCGACTACCTCATTCTCGGCCCCTCCGCGCTCACCGAGGAACCCGCCGGCGGCCTAAAGGTCGTGCCGGACGAGGCTTCCGGCGCCAAGGACACGCACACCTCGCGCGAGCTTGTCGCCGACGTCGTCACGGAGGTCGTTTCCCGCGACTCATTCCCGGAGTCGCCGCTGGCGTTCATTGACGGCTCCGACTCCGTCGCGTCCATCTAGATCCGTATCCGCCCGGCGGTCTTCTGCAGGCCGCCGGGCCGTAGTTTTTCCGCCCACCATGAGGGTGCCTCGCGCGGGCGCGCCATAGTACCGAATCCGCACCACAACGCAAGTTTTTCTCAGGAAAGCCTGTGGATGACCTTTTCGGTTGCACACTATAGTTGGCGATTTCGGGCAG